>PBWV01000027.1 GCA_002728255.1 Rhodospirillaceae bacterium
GGCCACGAAGTCAATCAAGTGTTTTTTCAAGATGTTAAAGTCCCGGTCGCCAATTTAGTGGGAAAAGAAAACAAAGGATGGACATACGCCAAGTTCCTATTGAAGCATGAACGAGCTGGAATAGCCGCAATAGGATCGCAAAAGAGACAACTTCGACGGCTAAAAGAAATAGCTAAGGCTGAACAAGCAAACGGGAAGCCCCTGATTGAAGAGGCCCGCTTTAGAGACAAAATATCTCGGGCTGAGATAGACCTTTTGGCNCTAGAATACACGGAATTGAGAGCTGTATCAGCTGCCAACCAGGGCGAGGCCCCCGGTACTGAGGTTAATTTACTCAAAATACGTGGGAGCGAGATGCAACAAACTATAAGTGAGCTTCTGGTGGAAGCTGTAGGATATTATGCAAATCCCTATGTTCCAGATTCGCGTGAGCCAGGATGGAACGAAGAACCCATTGGACCTGATTATGCTGCCAGCATAGCTCCTGAATATTTTAATTGGCGTAAATCTTCCATTTATGCANGATCAAATGAAATACAAAAAAATATTATTTCAAAGATGGTTCTCGGCTTATAGATTTAACATTACCGAATTACAAATAAGGGTAGAATAGTGGATTTTAAACTAAGTGAAGANCAGACCTTACTTAAAGACAGCGTNGATCGTTTTTTACAAGATGAGTATAGCCTGGATAAAAGACGTACTCTGATAAAAACGGAAGACGGGTTTAGCCGCGAGAACTGGAAGACATTTGGTGATTTGGGATGGCTAGCTATGCCCTTTGCAGAAGATAATGGAGGATTAGGTGGCGGGCCGGTAGAAACTATGGTGTTGATGGAGGCATTTGGAAGAAATTTAGTTGTTGAACCTTACCTGCACGTAATTGTGACAGCAGCCTCACTTATTGAGGCTCTCGGCAATAAGGAAACCAAGGACAAAATTTTACCCAACATAATCACTGGTGAAAGACTGCTGACCTTTGCCCACGTTGAGCCACAGGCACGATACGATCTCTCCAATGTTAGCACGATGGCCTCCAAGACTTCACAGGGCTACAAAATATCGGGACATAAAGCTGTTGTGTTCCATGGGGCATCTGCTGACCACTTTATCATTTCAGCAAGAACCAGGGGAGAACAAACAGATGAAAAAGGAATATCGCTATTTCTTCTAGACTCGACCCAATCGGGAATAACGAAAAGGCCCTATCCGACCATAGACGGACTCAAAGCCGCTGAAGTCATCTTAGATGAGGNAGAAGTTGATAGCGCTGCCCTAATTGGAGAAGAAGGAGCTAGTTTCCCTGCAATCGAAACTGCAGTGGACCAAGCCATAACCGCCGCATGCGCAGAAGCATTGGGAATAATGGACTCCCTTCATGAGCAAACCTTAGAATATTTAAATACCCGGGAACAATTTGGGACGAAATTAGGNAAATTTCAGGCCTTACAACACAGATCTGTGGACATGTTTGTAGCTTGCCAAGAAGCACGTTCAATGGTTTACCTGGCCACCCTATCCCTGAGCAAAAATCGGGAGGAACGTATTAAAGCCGTATCCGCGGCAAAATCTCATATAGGAAAAGCAGGCCGGTTAGTTGGGCAGGAATCTGTCCAAATGCATGGCGGAATGGGGATGACTGATGANNTAGCGATTGGCCANTACTTTAANCGTCTCACCATGATTGACACTTTGTTTGGNAACACAGACTTTCATTTAGAGCGATTTGCCTCTGTAGCGCATTNTTNAAANTNNTANCNAAAGNANTNGATTTTTATTTTTCATAGGGGNAGNAAATGTCAGACTTATTTGATTTAACTGGAAAAGTNGCAATAGTAACGGGNTCNAGTCGAGGCATCGGNCGCGCNACTGCTGAAGCTATGGCAGCTCANGGGGCTAAGGTGGTGGTCTCTAGTAGAAAAGCCGACAAATGCGAAGAAGTTGCCGAAGGAATTCGTGGCAACGGCGGGGAAGCGATAGTAATCCCCTGCCACTGTTCCCACAAAGACCAACTCCAAAATCTTGTAGATGAAACACTGTCTACTTGGGGTCGGATAGATAGCCTCGTCTGCAACGCAGCTGTAAACCCATTTTATGGCTCTCTGACAGAGATCCCTGATGATGCATATGACAAAATTATGAACACGAATGTAAAAAGCAATGTATGGCTAACTAGCATGGTAATTCCGCACATGATCAAAGTAGGTGGCGGTACTGTAATCATTGTATCATCAGTAGCAGCGCTAATTGGAAGTGCTAAGCTTGGTACTTATGGCCTGTCTAAAGCGGCTGACGTCGCATTGGCTCGGAATATAGCCGTGGAATGGGGTGGTGAAAATATTAGAGCTAACTGCATAAATCCTGCCATTATCAGAACAGACTTCGCCCGNGCTCTTTGGGAAAACCCTGAAATCTATGAAAGAGCTGTGAAAAACTATGCCTTACACCGNATAGGNGAACCAGANGANGTNGGAGGNATTTCCGTNATGTTATCAGCNAAAGCGGGAAGNTTTATCACNGGCCANACTATAGTAGTAGANGGCGGATCAACTATTTTTGGNGGAGATGGCTAAGCNGNAAANCNNCCTCANGAAACANAANCGGCNCAAGNCCCNNCNGGCNGGAATCNTCCACCAACAGACANNTTGTGCTCANNATACNANCCATAGNNGTGGGCATCNCTGGAGCTTACNGCGCNATAGNGTTTNTATTTCGGATCGATGCCCTACGACTTTTGTTTATGGAGCAGAATCGGAAACGGTTTATCAAACCGCCAAGAAATTAAGTTGGTGGTACCGACTCTTGGCTCCGGCCTATGGTGGCCTTGCGATTGGCTTTTTAGTCCATTTTTACCTGGCCGAGGAGAGATCCCAAGGAGTAACTGACACTATAGAAGCGTTAGCCAACAAAGAAGACAATATCAGCCTCCAAGATTATTGACCCTTACCTCAATCAGCCCAGCCTCCATAAGGGTAGGCGCATCGGTTGGACGAGAGAGGCCTATTGTCCACTCTTCATCAACGAGTTAGTAAAATTTGCTCACTCCCTTAAATTGACTTGGAGAATTATATGGTTGAAATTCAAAATACAGCTCTATCGCGACTAAAATCTGGGGAACTAGCTCTTGGGATTGGCCTTCGCCAGGCTAGAAGCGTGGATATTGGAAGAATAATGAAAAGTTGCGGCTATGACTGGATATTTATTGATATGGAACATGGCTCCATGTCGGTTGATACCACAGCGCAAATTAGCATCGCAGCAGCAGATGCTGGGATAACTCCCATTGTGCGTGTGCCTGGTTTTCAACACTTCCACGCGACCCGAGTTCTAGATGCAGGTGCACAAGGGATTGTATTCCCACACGTCGACAACGCAGAAATTGCAGAAAAGTTGGTTAGTTTTTGCCGCTATCCGCCAATTGGACACCGCTCGGTAGTCGGAGCCATACCACAAGTCAATTTTCAAACCTTGCCGATGGCTGAAATGGCACAATCGGTTAACGAAACCACTTTAGTCGTGGTAATGATAGAATCACCTGAGGGGGTGCATAATGTAAATGAAATAGCGAAGGTCAACGGGGTGGATGTCATCCTAATTGGGACTAACGATCTTTGCATGGAAATGGGAATTCCCGGCCAAATCGATAACCCCCTAATAGTTGAGGCCATGCAAAAAATAATTTCAGCATGCAAGGAAAATGGCAAATATCCTGGCCTAGGGGGAGTGTATGGGCCGAACTTACAACAAAAATATATTGGCATGGGCATGCAGTTTATTTTGTCTACCCAGGATCTAGCCATTATGATGCAGGGTGCCACAGAGAGAGCTAGTTTTCTAAGAAGCCTGCCTGTACCTATTGCCTAATTAAAGGAAAACCCAAAATGCTTCGCCTCCGCCAAATCTGCCTAGTTGCGCCAGAATTAACTAGATCAGTCGCCCATCTTGAGTCGGTTCTAGGTCTAAAGACATGTTTTCATGATCCTGGTGTTGAACGATTTGGATTAAAGAACGCATTGCTACCAATAGGCACAAATTTCATAGAAATCGTGGCTCCATTCCAGGATGGAACTACAGCTGAGCGTTATTTACAGCGCCGAAACGGACCAGGAGGCTACATGGTTATCATGCAGTGTGACGATGTAGAAAGGCGTAAAAAAAGGATGAAGAATCTGGGCGTACGTCTGGTAACCGTGATAGACAATGAACCCCATCATGCGATCCAAATGCACCCTAAAGATACTGGAGGAGCCATAATGGAAACGGGCCTGGATAAAAGAGGGAGCGATCCAGCAAGCCCCTGGACACCAGCTGGCGATGACTGGAAAAATTTCGTCGCAACAAAAATAGTTTCTTCTTTGGCTGCGGCCGAACTTCAATCAGATGAGCCCGATAGACTTGCGTCACGATGGTCCGAGGTTCTCGAGGTACCCCTTCTGCAAAGAGATAAAACTTACAGCCTGCAATTAGAAAATGCTTCTCTTCGCTTTACTCAAAATAAAGATGCACGCGGCGAAGGACTTAGGGCATTAGATATCAAGGTGAATGATAGGAATGAGTTGCTCCGTCGCGCCAGGATTATAGGATGCGATATTGATGAAAACAGTGTGCATATTAACGGTATTTATTTTAACTTGTTATCGTAGCCCTAGATGAGCGATCCATTCGATCTTTCAGATAGCACCTCTAATTCCGATTCTGTTAAACCGCGACCAGATGGGCCTTCCTATCTTACAGCACTCAACGAAGAACAAGCGGACGCTGTGGAAACTGTTGAAGGAGCTGTGCTGGTTTTGGCAGGAGCTGGGACAGGAAAGACGCGAGTCCTAACAACCCGATTGGCCCATATTCTGAATTCAGGCCATGCCCATCCTGGCGAAACACTAACCGTTACCTTCACTAATAAAGCAGCAAGAGAAATGAAAAGCAGGGTAGAAAGAATCCTGAAACACCCTTTGGAGGGTTGGTTTCTAGGGACCTTTCACTCTGTTGCAGCGCGTATTTTAAGAAGGCATGCTGAGGTAGTAGGACTAAAATCAGATTTTTTAATCCTGGATACTGATGACCAGCTACGATTATTAAAGCAAATTATTGAGTCACATGACCTGGATGAGAAACGCTGCCCCGCACGTTCGTTAAGCACTATTATTAACAAATGGAAGGATCGGGGACTTGGGCCGGATCAGATAACTCCAACTGAAGAGGTAGCATTTGCTGATACAATAGCTAGTTATCTCTACCGTGATTACCAAATGCGGCTATGCAAACTCAATGCAGCTGATTTCGGAGACTTACTGCTCCACAACCTAACCATTTTTCAAAATGAAGAGCAAATTTTAGAGGAGTACCAACAGAGATTCCGATACATATTGGTAGACGAATACCAAGATACTAATATTTCCCAATACTTATGGCTGCGGCTCCTTGCACAAAAGCACTTAAATATTTGTTGCGTGGGCGATGATGACCAATCCATCTATGCATGGAGAGGCGCCGAAGTAAATAACATCCTAAATTTTGAGAAAGATTTCCCAGGAGCCAAAGTTGTGCGGCTTGAAAGAAACTATAGGTCCACATCTCATATACTGGGAGCTGCATCAAACTTAATCGCTCACAATGAAAACCGGTTGGGTAAGACATTATGGACTGACGTAAATGGGGGGGAAAAAGTCCGTGTTAATGGTCTCTGGGATGGAGAAGCTGAATCCCAACTACTTTTAGATACAATTTCAGACCAACAACTAAACGGGCATTCGTTGAATGAAATAGCCATTCTTGTCCGAGCCAGTCACCAGACAAGGCCATTAGAGGAACGTTTCCTGCGCACTGGATTACCATTTCGGCTGGTCGGCATAATGCGTTTCTATGAAAGATTAGAAATTAGAGATGCCATTGCTTATCTGAGAGTTATCGCCCAGGATTCTGATGACCTTGCCTTTGAAAGAATAATCAACCAACCAAAACGTGGCGTAGGAAATTCGACTCTCGAAAAACTCCATGTCGTAGCCCGCTCAGCTGATTATCCTCTGATACAAGCAGCTAGAGACCTCATAGAATCGGATGAACTTCGCGGCCGAGCTAAAACTGGACTTCAAGATCTTATCCAATTGATTGACCAATGGCGTGAATTGCACCGGAAAGAGACGGAATTACCTATTCTCGCTCAGAAAGTTCTCGAAAATTCAGGCTATCTTGAAATGTGGAAGAAAGACAAGTCTATACAAGCCCCAGGTCGGATTGAAAACCTAAATGAACTAATTAACGCCTTGCATGAATTCGACACCCTTTCAGCGTTCTTGGAGCACATTAGTCTCGTCATCGATAACTCTGAGAGGGTGGAAGGCGACATGGTCAATATTATGACCCTCCATGGAGCCAAGGGCTTGGAATTCGATACGGTTTTTTTGCCTGGATGGGAGGAAGGCTTGTTCCCCCATCAGAGGGCACTAGACGAAGGCGGCCTGAAGGGCTTGGAAGAAGAACGTAGACTAGCGTACGTAGGCCTGACACGCGCTAAACACAACGTTATGATTTCACATGTTGCGAATCGCAATGTGTTTGGCCAATGGAAATCCGCCTTACCGTCTAGGTTCTTACGTGAACTTCCCGATGAAAATATTGTGGAAACTAGTGAGATCCTCGCTTCAGGTGGCGTAGAAGAGATCAATGAAGACGTCAGCGATTGGAATCGACCCAAACTAGGCAGGAGGCCTAGCAATTGGAAACGCCTCTCACAATCCTCTCAACAAAAATCTAACTTTCCAGAAACGCCGCCAGACCCCACCCCCAATGCCTTTCGCATTGGATTACGCATATTCCATCAAAAATTTGGGTATGGAAAAATCTTAAATATAGAAGGAAACAAGTTGGAGGTGTCGTTTGAAAAAGCGGGCACGAAAAAGGTAATGGGAAGCTACGTCCAGCCTACCTAATCCCCTGCCACTAGTCTACGGCCAGGGCTAAATCGAGTTCTCTAGCCAGAGCTGCTATTATTTCCCCCGTATTCTGCCCGCGGGCCATTGAAGCCCCCTGCCCGGCCCACATAGAAAAATATTCCGACTTGCCCTGCCGGGCTGCTTCAAGGCGAATTTTACTAGTTAAAGAATGTTGGTAGGGAAACGGAAGAATATTTTCTGGAGTGTCATCAAGATAATTCATCATAGAGTTAATTATGCCGCGAGCAGGCCGCCCAGAAAATGCTCTGGTGATGCGAGTGCTGATATAGTTACCACTTAGCAAAATTTCTTTATGCTTCTGGTGAGCCTTACTTTCTGGCGTGGCTAAAAAAGCGGTACCAAGCTGGGCCGCGCTAGCCCCCAGTTTTAAGGCTGCCGCTATTCCTCGGCCATCCATCATTCCCCCAGCAGCTATTACTGGTACTGATACAACGTCAACCACCTGCGGAACCAACGCCATAAGCCCGAGCATAGAAGGTTTCTCTTCTGGGTTGAAAGTACCCTGATGGCCACCCGCCTCAAACCCTTGGGCAACAATAGCATCAGCCCCCTCTGTCTCTAGGGCGACGGCATCAACAGGGCTAGTCGCACAGCCAACAATAAGTGCCCCGGAAGACTTAACCTTCTCAATAAAACAGGCTTCGGGAAATCCAAAATGGAAGCCCACTATGGGCACCTTTTCCCGAAGCACCACTTCAAGCTGCTCACCGAAATTGTTTTTAACCTCCGGTAGTTCATTCACATTCGCCAAACCCAGGTTAGCTTGAATTGGAGTAAGACGCTGACTAGCCTGAGAAACGTCGTGGTCAGCTATTGTTTTTTCAGAGCTGGGTGAAAACAAATTCACCTGGAAGGGCACATTAATCTGGGCTCTAATATCGCGAATTGCCGATGAGATTTCCTCGGGGGCCATATATGCTGCACCCAGAGAACCCAATGCCCCCGCGTGGGCAGCAGCAACTACCATGTCAGGAGTAGTGGCACTAGCCATAGGGGCTTGTATAATGGGGAGCTTAGTTCCAAATCTGTTGATCAAATCATTCGTCATCATGTCATATAATTTCGACAGTTAGTTTGGAGAAAATTTAGGATATACGTTTGCCGAGGTCAAAGATATCAATTATGTGGCAGATTAGTTTCTTTGTTCCCGAAAAAACTGCAAATTTTTTTGGTAAATGTATAGAACCATTTGTTGAAGCGATCAGCATGAAGCGGCATCTCAACAATTGGTTGATTAGGGCCTACACAACTGCAGAGCCAAAAGTGGGCTTTTTGGAAACCATCATTTCTGAAGCTGCAAAACTAACAAATATCGCTTACCCCCACTTAACCATAGAACTAACACCAAATACTAACTGGGTCACAGAAGGCCTAAAGGGCCTAGACCCAATTTCGGTGGGACGGTTCGTGATTTACGGGAGCTATAACGAAAAACCCAAAAACTCTAAGCTAATCCCTCTCCAAGTTGATGCAGGGGAAGCTTTTGGGACGGGACATCATGGAAGCACAAAAGGCTGCCTGCTGGCACTGAGTGCCATGAAGAGACCCAAACCCCGAGCCCGCATGCTAGATCTAGGATGCGGGACCGGAATCCTGGCTATAGCAACAGCCAAGCTCTGGAAACTAAAGCCAGTAGCAAGTGATATCGACCGCACTGCGGTAAGAGTTACTATAGAAAATAGCCGCACTAACAAAGTCCATAGATCCATCAAAGGTCTGACCAGCAATGGCTTTGAATCTATAAAACTTAAACAGTTAGGCCCTTTCGACCTTATTATTGCCAATATTCTTTCAAGACCTTTGCAGCGGCTTGCCAAACCCATGCGTTCCCACTCGAAGCCCGGGACCACGATCATTCTTTCCGGTCTCCTCGATCAACAGAGCAACCAGGTTCTCTCCGCATATAGAACTCAGGGATTTAAGCTTCAATCTACTTATTCCCTGGATGGGTGGACCACCCTTGTATTAATCAGAAATAAATCTATCCAGGAATAGCAACCCGTCTTGTATCTTGCCTCTTGCAATAATAGGCTGCTTATTTACTAGAATTACCCACTCTAAAGATGGATATTGATGTCTAAATCTAAATTAGCCCACCTCCTGGAGCAATCAGGAATAGCGCAAGACGAAAATGAAATTATTAATCTTGTGCGAGGGGCTGCGGCTGCTCCAGCCGGTTTTGATGAACGGGCCTGGCTGAACATGTTGGGCGTCCAATTAAACTCCGATCTTGAACAAGAACTAGAAGAACTCCGGCTCAGTCTACTTAAGCCCCAAAAATCTAGCACAGAACCCCAATATAACCTTTCCGAATTAAGAGATTACCTACGTAAAGAAAATTTGGACGGCTTCTTGATCCCCCGTACTGATGAGTACCAAAGTGAATACGTATCAGCCTACGCTGAACGCCTTAGATGGCTAACTGGATTTACCGGTTCCGCGGGAACCGCGTTAATAATGAAAGATAAAGCATTAGTATTTGTAGATGGACGTTATACTCTGCAAGCTAGCGAGGAGGTTGATGAAAGCCTCTTCGAAGTGGTGGAGCTCGCTAAAGTATCTGTGAAAGAATGGATTCAAAAAAACTTCCCCTCAAATGGCCGATTGGCGTACGACCCACAGCTCCACTCCCTGTCAGCAGTGAGAGGCCTTTCCATCGCCTGTAAATCTAGAAAAAGCTCTTTGGCACCCACTAGCCCTAATCCGATCGACTCTATTTGGCAAGATCAACCACCTCCTCCTCTCTCGCCACTAATCCCCCATGCCCTCCAATTTTCGGGTCAAAATCTGCAGGAAAAATGCCGCCAATGTGCGGCCCGCATCACTGCAGCAGGAGCCGACGTAGCTATTCTCACATTAACGGACTCTATTTGTTGGCTGTTCAATATTCGAGGAGCCGATGTCGAATTTACACCAGTGTCATTAGCATATGCCATTTTACACAAAGACTCTTCTGCGGAATTGTTTGTTGATAATAGAAAACTCACTAATGAAGCACGAAAGCACTTGGGAAGTACAGTCACAATTAGACAACATTCGGAATTTCCAGCTTCCCTTCAACAACTTTCTGCGGCTGGAAAAAGAATTCAAGTTGATCCCCATACTGCCAGTGACTGGATATTCCAATCACTTGGTGGAGATGCTCAAATTGTGGAACAAGAAGACCCCTGTATTTTAGCCAAAGCCATAAAAAACAATGTCGAACTGACAGGAACGAAAGATGCACACCTCCGCGACGGAATAGCCCTTACAAAATTCCTACACTGGATGCATAAAAACGCAGGTCAAGGGAGAGTTACAGAGATTGACGCGGCAAATATACTGGAAAGGTTTCGATCGTGTGGTCAGAACTTTCGCGGCCTTAGCTTTCCAACAATAACAGGTACTGGGCCTAATGGTGCTATTGTCCACTATAGAGCCAATACAAAGAGTAATAGGACCATAAAGCCTGGAGACCTTTATCTCGTAGATTCCGGAGCACAGTATCTCGATGGAACGACTGATGTTACTCGGACAATTACTGTGGGCAAGCCAAGCGGAGAAATGCGAGATCGATTTACTCGGGTATTGAAGGGGCATATTGCTATCGCCACCGCCCGCTTTCCATCTGGGACTAGTGGTGGCCAGTTAGATACGCTAGCTCGACGAAGCTTATGGGAAGCCGGCATAGATTTCCAGCATGGCACAGGACATGGAGTGGGCAGTTTCTTGAGTGTCCACGAAGGCCCTCAGCGTATTTCAAAAAGCCTTGCAAGTGTGGCACTCAGGCCTGGAATGATCATTTCCAACGAGCCCGGGTACTATAAAACCGACTGCTATGGCATCAGAATCGAAAATCTGCTTGTAGTTATTGAAGCAACTATCGACGGAGGCTTAAAACAGGGATTTTTAGAATTTGACACCCTAACCCTGGCACCAATTGACCGCACCCTTATTGTCAAAAGCATGCTAAACACTAGAGAAAAAGAGTGGTTGAATGATTATCATGGGCGCGTTCACGCACAACTAGCAAGATATTTAGAATCAGATATTTGTCATTGGTTAAAGGATGTAACATCGCCAATATAACACTGACCATTTTTGTCAACTTTTAGGTTCTCAAGAGTTTAGAGAAAATTTTCTGACCGGCCACATGCAAAAGTTATTTTGCACAATCCCTCATAAATTTGTGAGGGCTTTCCAATCCGCCTCTGAAAGTATTTTTACGTTGAGGTCCTTCGCCTTCTTAAGTTTGCTCCCGGGCGCAGAACCAACAACCATATAGTCGGTTCGCTGTGAAATAGAGGCCCCAACTGCAGCACCTAGTGTCTGCGCGCGCGCCTTGGCCTCAGACCGGGTCATCTCTTCAAGAGTTCCTGTAAAAACAACGACTTTACCTGCCAACGGCAAATCATTCTTAACCTCTTGAAACGAAGCAATCTCAACTTCTTCCAACAATACAGAAATCATTTTAAGATTATAATCGGCAGCAAAGAAACCCACTAATTCCGACGCAACCTTTGGCCCGATGCCATCAATCCCAACCAACATCTTGCATGAATTGCTTTCTTCAGTCTGCACAGCTTGCATGGCCTCTTGGAATATCGGATACGAAAGATAAGCTTGCGCTAATAATTTAGCGGTCGTTTGGCCAACCAGCCTTATGCCCAAAGAATAAATGAACCGATCAAGAGAAATCTTTCGTCTTTCATCTATAGCCGCCAACAAATTTCTGACAGATGTTCCACCCCATCCCTCACTATTTTCGATTTGCTCTTCAAATTTCCGTAACTTGAATAAGTCAGCTGGAGTACGAACCATATTCGAGGCCCAAAATTCCTTCAATTGCTTCTCGCCAACTCCCTCAATATCAAAGGCATCACGCCCAACAAAATGGCATAATCGCTCTATCGCTTGGGCAGAACAAGAGAGTCCGCCGGGACAACGCCAAACTGCTGCGCCTGAGTCTCGAACCGCCTTATTGCCGCAAGCAGGGCAATGAGAGGGAAAAACATAAGGCTGTGAGGCGGCTGGCCGATCGCTAAACTCAACTTTTACAATTTGAGGTATTACATCGCCCGCACGTTGCACAACTACTGTGTCCCCCTTACGCACGTCCTTACGAATAATCTCACCCTCATTGTGTAAAGTTGCACGAGAAATCACCACACCGCCAACGGTCACAGGCGAAAGTTCAGCAACTGGCGTCAATGCTCCGGTTCGACCAACCTGGACAGATATCCCCCTTACAATTGTAGTACATTGCTCGGCAGCAAATTTATGAGCAATAGCCCAGCGTGGACTCCGCGTGACCGCCCCGAGTCGCGCCTGAAGCGCAAGGTCATTAACTTTATACACCACGCCGTCCAAGTCCATCGGCAAGAAAGGCCTCTCCACAACTATTTTATTGTAGTGCTCCACGAGTTCCTCGATGCTAGCGCTCAGTCGGCAGGGCTCGTTAAGGACAAATCCAAATTCAGAAATCCTCTGTCGCACCTCTGCCAAAGTTGTGCCGAGAGAAAGGTCTCCATCACCCTTTCTTAACTCACCATAACCATACGCAAAAAACTTGAGTTTACGCTGAGCAGTTATTTTTGAATCAAGCTGACGCAGCCCCCCTGCCGCCGCATTACGCGGATTGGCAAATTGTCCTTCCCCATTTTTTTCTCGCTCAACGTTCAATTGCAGAAAATCTTCTCGGGCCATGTATACCTCCCCTCGGACTTCAACAACCGTCAAGTTGAGATCACCGTGTAATTTGTGCGGTATATCTGGGATAGTCGCGAGATTCGCTGTGACATCCTCGCCTACCAAGCCATCTCCGCGGGTTGCCCCTTGAACAAAGACACCATTTACATAACGGAGGGAGGCAGACAAACCATCAATCTTAGGTTCAGCTAAAAACTGCACCTCACTATCTTCTTCAACACCTATGAATCTCTTAACTTTAGAAACAAAACTCACAACATCATCTTTGGAAAAAGCATTGCCCAGGGACAGCATTGGTTCGGAGTGCCGTACTTTAGAAAATGCCTCAGCAGGTGCCACTCCGACAGTTCGGCTTGGACTATCTACAGACACCAGATGCGGGAATTTATTCTCAAGGAAGAGAAGACGTTCTCTAAGTAGGTCATACTCCGCATCTGACAAGCTTGGTGAGTCTTTCAAATAATAAAGCTCATCATTATGACGAATCTTTTTTATCAGGTTGGCCAACTCTTCCTTTGCAGCCACCTCGCTCAATACCCCATCGTCTGGCTTCCGGTTTAGCCCCATCTTACCGAGCCTCATGCATTAGACGTTTAGCTGCCGCTCTAGCCTCTTCGGTAATCATCTCTCCTGCTAACATCCGGGCGATTTCTTCAATGCATCCGGCAGCAGTCAATTGTTCTACCCCTGTTATCGCCTCCCCTCCATGTAAATCTTTGAATACCTTGAAATGCCGCCTCGCTTGAACGGCGATTTGTGGCTGGTGGGTGACAACCAAAACCTGAACATTACCGGCCAACCGAGATAATCGTTGCCCAACCGAGTCTGCCACTGCACCCCCTATGCCGGTGTCAATTTCGTCAAAGACCAAGGTTTTTATCGGCGCAGAATCCGCTATTACAACCCGTAACGCCAGCATAAAACGAGAAAGCTCCCCACCAGAAGCCACCTTGTAAATAGGGCCAGGAGCAAGGCCAGGCGCAGTCGAAACCTCAAAACTAATTTTATCTCCACCATTTTCAGACCATTGCTCTTTAGGAAGCTCTTGAATGGAAGTGTTAAATTTAACCCCTTCCATCTTGAGATCATGGACCTCCTGCATAACTCCAAGATCTAGTTTTTGACCAGTCTTCATGCGAGCCAAATGGAGTTTAGAGATTAAATTCGATAGTCTGATCTCACCTGCTTTTACATTGGCCTCCTCCTCCTTGACCTGTTGATCCACAGAACCCATTTTCTTTAATTCAGTCTCCAGACGAATTTGAACCTCCTCCAAACCATCTATGGACACGGCGTGTTTAACCGCAAGTTCTTTAAGCAAGAACAAACGCTCTTCTACCTCAGAAAGCCGCTGAGGATCCGCATCGAGTTTGCCACCAACACTTTCCATTACAGTCAATGTTTCAGTTAGTTCTATCGATAACCGATCCAGAGACTGCAATAATTCATTTAAGTAACCTCCAGAAACATCCGCCTTGGCATCGATAGCGCGTCGGGCCATCGCCACCCGGACCTCGATTGAGCCCCCCTCTCCATCCCCTAGCTGAGCGTGAGCGGCCGCCAAAGACTCCGATATTGACGTCGATTCCTTCAACAGAGAACGTAGCTTAGTGAGCTCTTCCTCCTCCCCAGGTTTGGGAGATAACCCTTCAAGCTCTGACAAGTCCCTACGTAGCGCTTCTTCCTGGAGACGACCTTCTTCTGCAAGTTCCCTAGCCGCATCTAGTTTTTGCTTCGCATGTGCCCAGTTTTTATATGCCAACTTAACCTCGGCGCATAAGTCTCCGTGATTACCGGCGATATCTAGAACTGCTCGATGGACACGCTGATCTAGAAGCCCTAATCGATCATTCTGACCGTGGACTTCCACCAACAAAGAACCCAAATCTGCCAGATAAGCCACAGTGACAGGTTGATCATTTACAAAAGCTCGACTGCGGCCTTCCAGATTAATGGTTCTTCGAATTACGATTTCACCCTCGGATTCAATCCCCATTTGCTCAACAAAAACTAGAGCTGGATGACCCAAAGAAAACCGAAAAGTAGCAGCTACAGCCGCCCGCTGCGCCCCTTTCCTAACCAATGAAACGTCTGCCCGTCTCCCCAGAACCAATCCCAAAGCATCCAAAAGAATGGATTTCCCAGCACCCGTCTCCCCCGTTAGCGCACATAACCCATTATCGAATTCTAACTCAAGCTGCTCAATAAGAACCACATCATGAACTGAAAGGTGGACCAACATCTGACTATTTCATATTAAAAAAGACGTGATAACCAAGATTGGTTGGACAAACGAGGCTCTAAGCTGCTTTTTCGGAGCAACTGATACGAAGATTGATACCAAGTGCTTCCACCAAAATTATGACCCAACACAGCTGCCGCCGACTCTGCCTCTCCGGTCAGGCCCAAGGCCAAGTAAGATTCGGCAAGCCTGTGCAGAGCCTCTGGAACATGGCTTGTGGTCTGGTATTTCTCCACGACCTGCCTAAACCTATTAATTGCAGCAACATACAAGTCTAGACTTTGATAAGTTCGGCCAATCTCCATCTCTTTACCGGCCAAATGGTCACGGGCCAGCCCCATTTTTAAGCGAGAGTCCTTTGCGTAAGATGTTTCCGGAAACCGGCGAATTACTGCTTCAAAGGAAGACAGCGCCAACTCTGTCATCCCTTGGTCCCTTCCAACATCAGAAATCTGCTCATAATAGCTCAACCCCACCAAATAGAGCGCATACGATGCCTCTTCATTTCCCGGATGAAGGGAAATGAACCGTTCAGCTGCGATTATTGCGGAATCATAATCATTGTCCATGTAAAAAGCATATGCTGCCATGACCTGCGCCTTGGTAGACCAGACTGAATATGGATGTTGACGCTCCACCTCCTCGAAGGCCTTTGCTGCATCCTCGTAGGCTCCGTCTAGGAGGTAATCCATGGCAATATTGTAGATGTCCTCAACCGGCCGCTCTATGTATATTTCTGGTCGGGTGGAGCCACATCCAGCGAGCACAACACAACCAAGAATTACAGCTACAGACAGACTTCCCCAATCCCTGATTTTCTTGCCCATATCCATTGGAACCCCTTGCCTTCCAACTGGCTTTTTTTGGCCAGATGCCGAAGGGCTGTTTTTACAAGACCACCCTACTATATCACGACTCGGAGGTAACCAGCAGGGATTTCGCTGAAAAAATAAAATAACTAAAATTTGAGCTGGCTTACCTCAAACACGATATATATAGAAGCTATTGATAAGTGCTTTGCTAGAGTGGCGGGCACATCTTGAAAGCAGCCGATTTTAACATCTAGAAAACGACACAAAGCTCGGACACTTTGAGTAATTTAGGAAAGTAACAAATCCCCATGCCTCAGTTTGACCCGAAAAAACTTGATGAACTAAAAAGCTTTGCAGAAGAATTAGCGGATGCAGCCCAGCAGGCCATCCTACCCTATTTTCGAAAACAAATCCCAGTCAGTGAAAAATTAACAGACAGCCCAAGTGGCCAACCTGTTACAGATGCCGACTTAAAAGCGGAAACCGCCATGCGACAGCTAATCTCGCACCGTTATCCGGATCATGGTATTATCGGAGAAGAATTCGAAGATATAAACCCTGGGGCTGATCTCTCGTGGGTCCTCGACCCAATTGATGGTACGCGGGCATTTATAGCGGGCCTCCCCCTGTTCGGCACCCTCATTGGCCTTGGCTATAAAGGCAAACCGATCTTGGGCGTTCTGGACCAACCCATACTTAAAGAACGATTTATTGGAGCAGGTTCCTTAAGTACGCTTAATGGTAAAAAGATTCGGACGCGTAACTGCCTGAGTCTGACCAATGCGATATATGCTACGACAGACCCACGAATGATGCTTGGAGCCACCCAGCAGGCAATTCTCCACAAATTAATGCGCCTAACACGGATCACTCAGTTTGGTGGTAATTGCTATGCGTATGCAATGTTAGCTGCCGGCTCTATTGATATTATTGTTGAGAATGACCTGAAGCCCTGGGACACTTTTGCATTAATTCCAATTATTCAGGGAGCTGGTGGTATAATCACCTCTTGGTCCGGCGAATCTGCCACAAATTCACCCCATGTGTTGGCCTGCGGTAAGACACAACTTCACTCTGATGTGCTACCCCATTTTGCTCATCACTAGTCAAAATCCGATATACATATAAATACCCTCTACATTTACAAGAGCCACCAAATAGGCTGACAAGGAAACAGGATAAGATATGGAACGTGAAATAATGGAATACGATGTCGTAATCGTTGGAGCTGGCCCTAGCGGACTAGCAGCAGCAATACGGCTTCGTCAATTAGCTACAAAGTCGGACATGGATCTCAGTGTCTGTGTTTTGGAGAAAGGCTCAGAAGTTGGCGCTCATATTCTGTCTGGCGCAGTCATCGAGACGCGGGCATTAGATGAACTCATTCCAAATTGGAAAGATTTAGGAGCACCTCTCAAGACCCTGGTAACTCAGGAAAGTTTGATACATCTGACTGAACGTGGGAGCTTTAAGTTTCCAACCATTCCTCCGCAAATGAGAAATAAAGGTAACTACATAATCTCATTGGGAAATTTTTGCCGATGGATGGCAGAACACGCAGAGTCACTAGGGGTAGAGATCTATCCGGGATTTCCGGCTACGGAAGTTCTTTACGATGAGACAGACACTGTCATCGGGGTGGCAACAGGAGAAATGGGAATCGATAAGAATGGAGAAAAGAGTTCTAACTACCAGGCCGGAATGGAACTGCGAGCAAAACAAACTCTCTTCGCCGAAGGATGCAGGGGATCACTAACTAAAACCCTTTCCAAACACTTCAACCTTACCGAAAACTCGGACCCTCAAACCTTTGGGATTGGAATCAAAGAACTGTGGGAGATCCCATCAGAATTGCACAATCCAGGGGAAGTAATACATACAGTGGGGTGGCCATTAAAGGCGGATACATATGGTGGCTCATTCCTTTATCATTTGGAAGATAACCAAGTAGCTGTCGGATTTGTCGTAGGCCTCGATTATCAAAATCCGCATCTCGACCCCTATATGGAATTCCAGCGTTTTAAGCAACACCCCTCTATCCGCAAAACTTTTGAGAGCGGCACCAGACTTGCTTACGGGGCTAGAGCACTGAATGAAGGTGGCTTCCAATCCATCCCAAAGCTGACCTTTCCCGGGGGTGCACTCGTCGGCTGTTCGGCAGGTTTTATGAATGTGCCAAAAATTAAAGGAAGCCACACCGCGATGAAGTCCGGCATCCTAGCGGCGGAGGCAGTAGCCTCCCATCTACTAACTGAAGACATTTCTTTGAAGGCCACCGAGATTAAAGCCTATGAGAGCTCACTAAAATCTTCATGGATTTGGGAAGAACTTCGGAAGGTTAGGAATATCCGGCCCGCTTTTCGATGGGGCTTATGGCCTGCGCTACTATACGGCGCTTTTGACACCTATATTTTACGGGGAAAAGCTCCTTGGACTTTGCGGCACAAACCCGACCACATCCAACTGAAACTCTCTACTGAATGTCAGCCCATTGCGTATCCAAAACCAGACGGAGTAATCAGTTTTGATCGACTATCCTCGGTATACCTGTCGAATACCAACCACACCGAGGATCAACCCACTCACCTAAAATTAAAGGATACCAATACCGCCATTGCCATCAATTTGACAAAATACAATGCGCCCGAACAACGCTTTTGTCCGGCTGGAGTTTATGAAATAGTAGAGGGTCAAGCTGACGGGAAACCCAGACTGCAAATTAACTCACAAAACTGTGTTCACTGCAAAACATGTGATATCAAAGATCCCACCCAAAACATTGACTGGGTTCCTCCGGAGGGCGGAGGCGGCCCCAATTATCCCAACATGTAACTTTATCCGCAGCGTCTTCTATCAATAGGGCTTGATCTTGCCTCTATTAAGAGCGACAGCCAATAGAATAATTACGAGTATATATTTTTTCTGAAGTTTCTTCCGGTTATATTTAATGACGATATGATTAGCTTTTGGTGATAAAATCACCTATAGCTTACTCTTGGCCAGAAATTAAATGCTGTTTTTTTATACATACTAGTAATTATTTCTAACAAAATACATGAAACTAGATCAGACCGACAAAAAGATACTGAAATTGTTACAGAACGACGCAACGCTGCAATTGTCTGAGATTGCCTCATCTGTTGGGCTTTCTGCCACCCCATGCTGGCGCCGCATTCAGAAGCTTGAACAAGCTGGCATCATCCGGAAACGAGTTGCTCTCCTGAATGAGAACCTAATTAATGCTGGAGTCGCGGTTTTCGTGTCCATTCAAACTACCAACCACAATCCGAAGTGGCTTCAAGAATTCTCAGCGGTACTCACAAATTTGCCTGAGGTAATGGAAGTATATCGATTAAGCGGTGCGACAGATTATCTATTAAGAGTGGTTGTACCCAGCGTGGAACACTATGATAACTTTTACAAAAAAATTAGCAGAATGATCCCAGACAGCCATATCAGCTCAAGCTTTGCCATGGAATGTATTAAATCGACAACTGCACTCCCCCTTGATTATGTTTAGTCACCCCACTTCCTGGCCTGCAGTGGTGTACTCTCTGAGAGTGACTATCCTATCTATCTCACTCCTAATGGGTTGCGGCCCTGCATTGAGTAATAATAGAGAGAATCTCGCAGAAAAATTAGCCCTTATTCAGTTACCTCCTGGATTTACTATTAAATTATATGCTGAGGGAGTGCCCGATGCTCGGGCCATGACGGTTGGCCCTAATGGGACCCTCTTTGTTGGCTCTCGGTCAAAAGGTAATGTCTACGGCATTGTTGACACTGACCACGACCAAAAAGCTGACAATGTTTTTGTCATAGCGCAAAATTTACGAGCCCCTGCTGGGGTCGCAATGTGGGAACAGTCGTTATATGTGAGTGCAGTAAATAAAATTCTTCGGTTTGACGACATTGAAGAAAATCTGCAGAAACCTTCATCTCCAATAGTAGTTACTGACCGCTTGCCAAACGAAAGTCATCACGGGTGGAAATTTATAGATTTTGGCCCAGACGGCTCTTTGTATGTTCCAGTTGGAGCTCCGTGCAATGTATGCCTTCGCTCCGACCCGTACGCGACTATATTGAAAATGAACAGGAATGGGTCAAACACTGAGATTATTGCTAGGGGAGTGCGCAATTCGGTTGGGTTTGCCTGGCATCCCGAAACAAAAGAACTTTGGTTTACAGACAATGGTCGGGACAACCTTGGCGACGATAGTCCGCCGGGGGAGCTCAATCGTTTACATAGGCCTGGCCAACATTTTGGTTTTCCTTTCTGCCACGGAGCATCTATTTCTGACCCAAAGTTCGGGCATACCGGTAGCTGCAACGACTCTCAAGCTCCCGAACAACTGCTTGGCCCTCATGTTGCACCGTTGGGGATCACATTCTATCAAGGAGATATGTTCCCCCAGGAATATAAGAATGCTATCTTTATAGCGGAACACGGGTCCTGGAACCGTAGCAAAAAACTTGGTTACCGCATCACTTTGGTTCAGCTGGATCATTTGGGCAAAGCAAAGTCTTATGTAGTTTTTGCAGAGGGTTGGCTCCAAGACCAAAGAGCATGGGGAAGGCCAGCCGATGTTCTTGTCTTACATGACGGTTCACTTCTGATATCAGACGACAAAGCAGGAGCCATCTACCGGATAGCATACGTTGGGCCACAACCCAACTGATCCTCTCCTCCTCCTTGGTAACACTCCAAAAACCCGCGCACTTGCCAATCCTCTGATAGAAATTCTAACATAGCACCACTATACTCTTCTGAGCTTAGACCCTTTGTTCTGCGTGGAGCAGTCTAGTCATGTCGCATTGTTACCCTGTGCTATTAGCTGGTGGCCTAGGAGCTCGTTTATGGCCACTTAGTAGAGAAATTTATCCTAAACAATTATTGAGCCTGCTAGGAAAGAACTCCCTACTCCAACAAACTGCTCTACGTGCTCTGGAGCTTGCTCCAGCTGAAAACGTTATAACAGTGACAACCCGTCCGCACTACCGAGCTATTCGTGATCAACTTCAAGAACTGGAACCAATGCTTGGGAAAAACCTTCTTGTTGAACCACAGGGAAGAAATACGACCGCCGCAGTGGGCATCGCAGCATTACACGCCCAAAATTTAGAGCCTAACTCGACACTTGTAATCATGCCAGCAGATCACTGTATTCGGGATACCCAAGGATTGCAGAAAGCGCTCGGAACAGCAATTGAATTAGCTAATAGCGGTCGCATAGTCACTTTGGGGATAGAACCAACTCGACCAGAAANCGAGTATGGCTACATTACCATTGGCAACAAAATTCCACAGACAGAGAACTCATTTGAAACAAAAAGTTTTCTTGAAAAACCTGACAGAAAAACCATAAGAAAATTGATTGCCACACAAAGAGTATATTGGAATAGCGGAATATTTGTGGTGACTGCAAGGACATTACTCTCGGAAATGAATAAGTATGCTAATGCGGTCACAAAGAATATAGCAGACGCATCAAGGAGTGCTGTGCACCAGGATGACGTTATGGTTTTTCAACATAAAGATTATTCCAATATTCCATCAATTCCCATTGATAAATTGCTTATGGAGCAGTCTCAAAAACTCGCCTTGATCCCAATGGACGTGGGTTGGTCCGACGTGGGTTCTTGGCAACAAATCTGGGAAATCAGTGAAAAAGATGACCATGGCGTAGCCAAAATAGGCGACGCAGTAACAGAGAATTGCCGCAACAGTCTGCTACGAAGTGAACATAGACTTTTGGTAGGAACCGGGCTCGATAACATAGCAGTTATTGAAACAGCGGATGCTGTTCTCGTAACTGCACTGGGACGTGATAACGACTTACGGAAAATTTTCCAAGATCTTCAAAAACAGCAAAGACCGGAGACCACAAGACATCTCAAGGAAAGAAGGCCTTGGGGATCTTTTCAAGTTTTGATGGATTCTCCCAGTTTTAAGATAAAAGAGTTAGTTATAGNGCCTGGAGGCCGGCTTAGTCTCCAAAGCCATAAGCACAGAACAGAGCACTGGGTTGTAGTGGAGGGGGAGGCAAAAATCACCCGTGGGGATACAGTGGAATTTATTAAAACCAACCAATCTACGTACATCGCTGCCCATGAAATTCATCGTCTAGAAAATTGTACAGAAAATATTTTGAGGGTTATTGAAGTTCAGTGTGGAGATTCTCTTTCAGAGAATGATATAGAACGCTACGAAGATGCGTATGGTCGGTAAGTTTTGCCTGGATCCTTGTAACGAAAAATAAAAGACTTTCCGCAAATTAGCTAGCATAGCTTATCTCCCAAAATAAACTTGCCATCAAAATTTACCAATCTGATTAATGTAAACTGAGATAAATATGTCTAATGANGAATTGAACCATGGCAGAGACACCAGCTTAGTGATTGCATTACCTGACCACTTTAAGAAAATCCATGGCATGACGTTTGCTGGCACTCATCTATTGCTCGACATCTGGCAAGCTCGCGGACTTGATGAAATGGAAAGAGTAGAGAATGCCCTTTGCGACGCGGCAAATATCTCGCGCGCTACACTGATTCAAGTGCACCTCCACAGGTTTACACCATCTGGCGGNATTTCGGGAATTGCCATTTTGGCCGAGTCACATATTTCTATCCATACCTGGCCAGAAAGAAGCTACGCCGCAGTAGACATTTTTATGTGTGGAGATACCCAGCCGGAATTGGCCATACCAGTTTTGGAAGAGGCCTTTCTCACTAAACAGATTATAGTCGAAACTATCAAGAGAGGTCGGGTCCCATAATGTCAGAATGGTTTATCGAAACTCTTAATGAAGATCTTGGTCAACGAATCCGGATCGATGAGGTAATTTACAAGCATACAACCCGATTCCAACGNCTGCTTATTTTTAAAAATAAATTACTAGGAAAGGTATTAACCCTTGATGGCATAGTTCAAACAACAGAGGCTGATGAATTTATCTATCATGAAATGCTTTGCCATGTACCAATGATTGCTCATGGCGATCCAAGAAAAGTGCTTGTCGTTGGTGGGGGAGATGGCGGCACATTGAGGCAAGTTCTTAAACACCACTCCGTGGAAAAAGTTATCCTAGTAGAACTCGATTCTAAGGTAATTGAAATTTGCCAAAAACATCTACCGGGCCTTAGCGCAGGAGCATTTGAAGATCCACGGCTCGACCTAATAATAGGAGATGGCTATGATTATGTGATGTCAACAGATCACAGCTACGATATTATTATCGTAGACTCACCAGATCCTGTGGGCCCAGCAGCTAAACTATTTTCATCGCAATTCTACCAAAATTGCAATCGAATATTGTCAAAGACCGGTGTTCTAGTTACCCAAAATGGGGTTCCATTTGTGCAAGGGGCTGAACTTTTGAACAGCGCTCACCTATTATCGCAAAACTTCCACGATGTTACTTTTTACCTTGCTGCGGTTCCCACATATCAAGGGGGAGCAATGGCATTTGGATGGGCGAGCAATTTCCCAGAATTAAGAAAAATATCCTTGGACGAACTCGAACACCGGTTCGTAAAGGCTGACTTGACCACCTCCTACTACGATCCAGCGATCCATCTTTCCTGTTTCACAACTCCAAAATGGATCTCCAGCCTCTTATGTAACTCGGAGTTACAAAGTGAAGGTCTATAACACCAACCATGAACAAGCACACTAGGGCCACTTCACAACCGGCGGGAGCGACATTAATATCGCATCAATATTGCCGCCAGTTTTTAGCCCAAATTGTGTTCCACGATCATACAAAAGATTAAACTCGACATATCTCCCCCTTTTTAAGAGTTGCTCCTCCCTTTGAGATTCAGTCCAGTCTTTCAAAAAATTCCGCCGAACAATTTTTGGAAAAATTCCTAAGAAAGCCAACCCAACATCCTTAGTAAATAAAAAATCTTTTCGCCAATCATTCTCTAAATTATCAAAAAAAATTCCGCCGATTCCCCGGGCCTCTCCTCTATGGGGCAAATAAAAATAGTCGTCACACCACTTGCTAAACCGCTCGTAATAGTCCAACCCATGGGCATTACAAGTCCTTTCCATAGCTTTATGAAAATCTCTGGAATCCTGTTTATTTTCGATCATAGGGGTTAGGTCACTTCCGCCCCCAAACCAAGAGCGTGCCGTCACAATATGACGGGTGTTCATATGGACCGCAGGCACAAGAGGCGAACACATGTGAGCAACCACGGAAATCCCACTAGCCCAAAATTGAGGGCTTGTTTCAGTTCCAGGTATTGCTCCCTGAAATTTCTTGTCAAAAGCACCAAAGACAGTAGACACATTTACCCCAACTTTCTCAAAAACTCGACCACGCATGATCGACGTCTCTCCGCCACCACCTCCGTCTCTTTTCCAAGGCGTTCTCTCAAATTTTCCCGGAGCTAAACTAGCATTTGGACCTTCCACCAAGTCGGCTTCAATCGATTCAAATTCCCGACATAAGAGATCCCGCAACTCTATAAACCAATCTTGAGCAATCCCCTTATTCCTAGCTAGATCACCTTTACTTTCCCTTGAACTGACAGAATCAGACTCACTCAACAGCAATTCTCCTCACCAAAAGTTAATTCGATAGATTATTCCAAAGGCCTGTCTGGCGAAAAGCCTCCCCTGCTACTATTGCCGTAGCAACAACAACATTTAAGGATCTTCGTCCTTGGACCATCGGGATCCGTACTCGTGCGTCAGATCGCTGATGCACTTGAAGAGGAACACCAGCAGTCTCACGGCCAACCANCAGAGTATCTGCTTCTCTATAGGAAAAATCTATATGGTTGCTATCGGCCGAGGTAGTCAACAAGACGATACGACCATTGGCTTTAGACGAACATGCCCGAAACAGAAGATAGTCGCTCCACGAATCATGCATACAAATATTGGCGGGATCAAAATAATCCATAGCAACACGACGTAATTTTTTATCACTCATAACAAATCCNGCAGGACCAATGAGATCGACCTCCACCCCAAGGACCGATGCCAAACGAAAAATAGCCCCGGCATTTGGAGCGATATCAGGTTGATATAAGGCAATCCTCAATGTTAACTACTCCTGTCGNAAAAAGGTGTATAAATGAAACAACAACAACCGGTAACTAGTCTAGACATTCTGCNGCATTTGAGGCACAACCTCGTGCAGCNCATTGGCGAGAATATCACCAAGAATAGGGGACTAAATGGCAAAATCACCCAAGCCTCATGATAATGACAGACAGACTGAGGGCGGCAACCGGCGAGATTTCCTATATGTAGCAACAGGAACCTTAGGCGCTGTGGGGTTCGCAGCCGCATCATGGCCCTTTATCCACCAAATGAACCCTTCCGCAGCAGTATTGGCCCTTGCCAGCACCGAGGTCGATCTTTCAGTTATCGAGCAAGGACAAGCTATCACCGTGATTTGGCGTGGGAAGCCAGTATTTATCAGACACCGGACTGCCAAAGAAATTTCTCAAGCCCAAGAGACCAGCCTAGAATCCCTTCCTGACCCACAAGCCGATTCGGAGAGAGTTCAAAAAGCCGAGTGGCTGATATTGGTAGGGGTGTGCACCCATTTGGGCTGTGTTCCTCTAAGCCATACTGGCGAATATGAGGGCTGGTTCTGCCCGTGCCATGGCTCTCACTATGATACTTCAGGAAGGATCCGGAAAGGACCTGCACCAGCTAACTTGGCCGTTCCTGAGTATGTATTTATTGATGATTTGAAAGTAAGAATTGGCTAGGACAAAATTCCAATGAGCAACATTTCCGCAGGGAAGAGGGCATTACAGTGGTTCGACTACAGACTGCCTATCTTCACATTTATTCACCACTCAACCATTGGCTACCCAACCCCAAGAAACCTTAACTACTGGTGGAACTTCGGTTCACTGGCGGGGATCATTTTGGTTATCCAAATTGTTACGGGCATAGTNTTAGCCATGCACTACACTCCGCACGTTGATCACGCATTTGATAGCGTGGAAGCAATCATGCGAGATGTCAATTATGGTTGGCTTATTAGATATATTCATGCGAATGGCGCCTCTGCATTTTTCGCTGTGGTTTTCATTCATATATTCCGGGGGCTCTACTTTGGATCCTACAAAAGTCCCCGAGAGGTACTTTGGTGGCTAGGCTTAGTAATACTACTTATCATGATGGCTACTGCGTTTATGGGTTACGTCCTTCCATGGGGCCAAATGAGCTTCTGGGGAGCCACGGTGATTACCAACTTATTTTCCGCTATACCCCTGGTTGGCGAAAGCATTACGACGTGGTTATGGGGTGGCTTCGCCGTGGGGAATCCAACCCTTAACCGTTTTTTTAGCCTACACTTTCTCTTGCCCTTCGTGCTTGTAGGCTTGGTCTTTTTGCACCTTTGGTCTCTTCACAAATTCGGCTCCAATAATCCAACGGGGATAGACACTCGAGGGCCCAAAGACACGATTCCATTCCATCCCTACTACACTATCAAAGACCTTTTTGGAGTAGGCGTGTTTTTGATCATATTTTCCGTGTTTATCTTCTATGCTCCAAACTACCTAGGCCATCCAGATAACTATATTAAGGCCAACCCGCTGGTGACCCCGGCACATATCGTTCCAGAATGGTACTTCCTACCATTCTACGCCATTCTCCGCGCCGTCCCCGACATTTTGTTTGTGGACGCTAAACTTGCGGGTGTCATTGCAATGTTTGCCTCCATCTTACTCCTATTTGCGCTACCCTGGCTGGACAGTTCCCCTGTACGAAGTTCTCGCTTTAGACCCTGGTACAAGCAGTTCTTTTGGTTACTGGTAATTGATGTCATTGTACTGGGCGTCGCTGGCGCCAAACCGCCTGAAGGGCTATGGCTGATTCTAGGACGCCTAGCTACAGCGTACTATTTTATTCACTTTCTAATCCTACTACCTCTGCTTAGCCGTATTGAGCCAACTAAGCCATTACCGCGTAGCATTGGTGATCCTGTTTTAGATAACAGCACACCCAGAAACTTGGAGNCCGGATCATGACTGCCTTTAGGAGTTGGTTCACCCTGGGTCTTTCATTAATTACCTGTAGCTTGTTGGCNCTCCATTATGCTGTGGCTGCGGGGAATGACACTCCCCCTCCAAAACAAACTTGGTCTTTTTCAGGAATATTCGGTAGTTTTGATAACTCTTCTATACAGCGAGGCTTACAAGTTTACCTCGAAGTTTGCGCAAACTGCCATGGCCTACAGTATGTAGCCTATCGTAACTTGTCAGAAGTTGGATACGGAGAACAACAAATTAAGGCTATTGCTGCTCAATATGAAATAGAAGATGGCCCCGACTCTGAAGGATCTATGTTCACACGCCCAGGCCGGCCTTCCGACTATTTTGCTAGTCCCTATGCGAATGACGAAGAAGCTGCATACATGAATAACGGAGCCCTGCCACCAGACCTATCGCTAATCTATAAGGCCCGTCCAGGAGGGGCAGACTACATTTACGCCATATTGACCGGATATGAAGAAGATAGCCCACATGAGCTCCCAGATGGCCTCTACTTCAATAGATTTTTCCCGGGCCAAGCTATCGCTATGCCCCAACCTCTGTACGGAGATGACGTAGAATACCAAGATGGAACTGAATCCTCGATAGAACAGCAAGCAAAGGATGTTACTTCATTTCTCGTCTGGGCGGCAGAACCAAACCTTAATGCCCGCAAAAGAATGGGCTTAAAGGTTATCTTGTTTCTAATCGCTCTAACTGCACTTCTTTACGCGAGCAAGAGAAAAATTTGGAGTGATATAGCACATTAGGTTGTCCCCCAAATAGGAGTTCTGCCATGCTGATTTTCTATTTCAAAATATGAAAGGCAAAGTATGCTTGGCTTAGACGGGAAAAAGGCAATTGTAACAGGCGGCGCCTGGGGTATTGGTCAGGCAATATCAATGCGCCTAGCTAGAGAGGGTGTTGTTGTCGGCATTCTGGACTTGGACCAAGCTAAGGCTAAGGAAATAGTTGCTGGAATCACAAAAACTGGAGGCAAAGCTACAGCAGAGCGCTGCGATATCTCTGATTACGACCACATCAAAGAAGCCGTAACAAAAATAGAGGAAAGTAATGGTGCAACTGATATTTTGGTTAACAATGCCGGATGGGATAAAGCCGTTAGATTTCTGGACTCAGACCCCGAGTTTTGGAATAAAGTTGTAAATATCAACTACTTCGGGCCTCTTAATATGTCACATATCATTGCCAAAGGCATGGCGGAAAGGGGCGGAGGTAGAATAATAAACATCTCCTCTGATGCAGGGCGTGTTGGGTCATCGGGAGAAGCCGTCTACGCTGGATGCAAGGGAGCCGTGATTGCTTTTGGAAAAACCTTAGCNAGGGAGCTTGCACGTCGGAAGGTCACGGTCAACACCATTTGCCCTGGTCCCACGGATACTGCTTTTCTTCGAGGGGTCGACGAGACAGGGAAACTGCAGGTTGCATTGGAAAANGCTATTCCCATGAAGCGTTTAGGACAACCTGAAGATTATCCGGGAATGGTGGCCTTTCTAGCGTCAGAAGACGCAGAATACATAACGGGGCAAGTGATTAGCATATCCGGTGGGTTGACAATGCACGGCTAGCAGAGAAAACTTCTCGCTGGCCTCAAAAAAATCCTACGTCATTCACTTTTTGGTGGACCGCGACCCTAATTAGGCTCAATAATGATGGAGCTTGCAATTGTATATAATGTGTAAACAGGGGAAACGCCATGTTTAATAGGCAGGATGAGGGCAGTCAAACGGGTTTAGGAACTTCTACAGGAACAGCACAGCAGCCTAACACTACAAATAACACAGAGCCTTCTGTGATTAGCGCAGGGCTAACTATTGTTGGAAATCTCCAAAGCAATTCCGATGTGGTGATAGCTGGAACAGTCGAGGGGGATATTACCAGCCGAAGCCTTACGGTCAGCGAAGGCGCAAAGGTGAAAGGAACAATTGAGTGCTCGACAGCGCAACTACAGGGTGACGTGGATGGACAGGTCAACGCCTCATCCGTAAGTGTAACACGGACGGGCAATATCAATGGTGATATTGTATACGAAGTTCTCAGTATCGATGAAGGTGCTGTCGTTGAAGGGCAACTTCGCCGCAGAGACAAACAAGTCTCAAAAGTTACACCAATTAGTAATGAAAAACCTAACAAGGAAAATCCCGAAGCTAGAGCAGGGTAAAATTAAATTTCAACGTAAGAGTTCAACAGTGCCAATACGACTAGCTCCTTTGGATTCCGTCGCAGAAAACAAGAGATATGTTCATGTGCCATCAGCCAGGGGAAGCTGCGCCCTNAACTCCGGATTGATAATTACAGGAACAATAGAGGGTCATCGATGCGATCTTTCCATTAGCGGAGTTGTAGAAGGAACTATAACAGCGCGATCCGTGTTGATTAATGAAACAGGAAAAGTAAGCGGCCATATTAGAGCGGAAAAGATTGATATTGCGGGATATTTTAATGGAAGAATCGAGGCAATGCATGTCAACTTGTTGGNTGGGTCATTGACAGATGCTACAATCTATCACAATGAATTAACGATTGACCCAAACGCCTCGATCCGAGGACTGCAACCATGGCGCCCGCCCGGCTATATGAGAGACCTCCGGGAAAATTGGTAAAGAGTCTGTCTCCGTGCCAGCCTGTGGAATGGAATCCATTCTCCCAGTTTTTTTTGCAGCTTAGGTGTGTCAAGTAAAAGTCAGCATAACCTCGCCAAGGCCGCTAAACGAAGCAGAAATGATGTCACCTCGCTGGGCATGGATAGCCTTGTTAGCGGTATTACCTGTGGTAACAACGTCGCCTGCCAGTATACTGTGACCTCTTGATGTGCAAGAATTGACTAACCAAATCAAGCAGTTCATAGGGTCATCGAGAGCGTTAGAACCAGTTCCATCAGTTACAAACTTGCCATTAACTTCGACTGAAACTTGGATGGCAGGCCGGTCGATAGAAGGCCAGTTTCTTAGCTCTTCGCCCAAAATAAATGCTGCATGGACTCCATTGTCAGCGATAGTAGGGAGAAGGGTAATTGGCCATCCTTTAGCATATCTACAATCAACTACTTCGAAAGCAGGACAAATAGACTCGATGGCACCACTAACATCTTCTGCGGAGAACGACCCACTTTTAGGTGTTAAATCTTTCCCAAATCGGAAGGCTATCTCTGGCTCCACAATTGGAGCAAATACATTTTCAAAACTAACTTCCCCAGGGCTCACACATGTTGTTTTAGCAAACATCCTTCCGTAGAATGGTTGATCCGTATTTGTGGATTTTTGTGCCATTTTACTAGTACAACCAATTTTCCAGCCAACTGATGTACCTTCTATCTTCCTCACGAGGACATCCTGAATACTATAGGCATCTTCGACAGAATTTGGCGCGCCGTCATTTGGGAAAGCCTCCAGAGGGATACGGGAGTTCCTAATATTTAGAAGACTCTGTGCCGCACGTTCGAGAGAACTATCTAACATGAATTCTTCTCCTCTTACTATAATAGCCCAAAAACTTATCGCGCTAAAACATAATCGTACCAGTTGCGATTAACAATGTGCAAGGCTGGCACCAGAGAAAAGTCTGATTGTATAGCAAGAGTTGAGGCTATTTAATCCTCTCGGAAAACAAGAAAATCAGCGTTTGAAACAGCTACTCCGTAATCTGATTTAGCCTTTTCGACGCTTATAAACCCATTTTTGAGATCCTCTTGGATCATAGATATCTTTCGTTCTTCTGGCTTACCCCTTCCACCACCCCCAGGCATTTCCAGAATTACTCGCTCTCCACTTGATACTAAGGTCCTACCTTTGGGCGGAAGCACCTTACCAGAGGAAAGACTTACTCTCCCTGCAGCGCCCGGTCTCCCTCCGTCTCTTCCGCGAGCCGGATGATACGCCCTGTCAAACATAGAAGATAAAGCAAATGGAGCGCCCTCCGTGCTACCTATTTCCATAACTTGGCCCAATCCACCTCGATACTTTCCGGGACCACCCGAATCCGTACGATATTCTTTTTTCCATATCCGTATGGGAGCTATTGTTTCATTTATTTCAACAGGGGTATTTTTCACACCGGACGGAAAAGCGGTAGCAGACAAACCATCCTTNGCCACCCTGGCCCCTGTGCCTCCATTATGAAACATGGTAACCGTGAAAGGAGTTGAGTTTCCGAACTCTCCTCCACTGATACCATGCCCACCATACAAAACAAAATTCCACAGACAAGAGGTGCCCTCAGCCGGCACCACGTCGGGGCAGGCCTGATCCAGGCAACCAAGCATAACATCNGGCAACATCTGCCCTATTGCATGCCGTGCCGCTACTGCACAGGGCGGCGCAGCATTAAGAATAGAACCCTCGGGGGCCCAAACTCGCACTGGGGCCAGAGACCCAGCATTGTTTGGTATCTCTGAACCCACGACGCATCGTATACCAAACGAGGCGTACGCCTGTGTATATGGAAGAGGCACATTGATTCCATAACTTGACACTTGGGAAGTCCCAGAAAAATCAACGTCAATACCTGTTTCTCCTATTTGCATTTTCGCAACAAGGTCAATCTCATGTTCATAACCGTCTATTTTCATGACATATTCGTAGACACCAAACGGGAGTGTTCTTATTCGGGCCAGCATTGCCTCCTCAGAGCGCCTCACTATCAAATCTGCTGCCAACCCAATACTGGTCAACTCAAACTCCTTCATCATCTCCCGGAGACGCTTAACACCCGTTTCGTTACAGGCGGCCAATGAAAAAAAATCTCCCTCAAGAAGAAGCGGTTCTCTAACATTTGCCCGTACTATATCCAATAAAGTTTGGTTGACTACGCCCTTCTTAAACAACGAAAGAATTGGAAGATTAATTCCCTCCTCGTAAACCTGACGCGCATTGGGCCCAAAACCAAGGCCGCCAACATCAACTACGTGACAGGTAGAAGCAAATAGTGCTACTGGGCTGCCTTTATAGAAGGCTGGCGTAACAACAGTAAAATCGTGTAAATGTCCGGTCGCTAGCCACGGATCATTAGTAATATATGCGTCACCTTCCGCCATCTCCGATAACGGGTATTTGTCGATAAAATGACTCACCGATGCAGCCATGGCATTTACATGCCCCGGTGTCCCGGTAACTGCCTGAGTTATCATACGAGCTGATAAATCGAACAANCCCGCCGAAAGGTCCCCTGCCTCACGAACGGTATTTGAAAATGCCGTTCGAATAAGAGTCTGTGCCTGCTCCTCCACGATAGCAACCATCCGGTCCCATATTATCTGGTCCTTGAGTGATTTTTTTGCCATTACAAACCTGGGGTTTTTCTATCAATCAGAAGAAATTATTATGAAACCCAAACTATTAACGCTAGCACTATACCCATAAGGAATATAAGTAGTTGTCTGCTCTTCTGTAATAAGGGCTGGCCCGACTAGCTTCTTATACTCCTGAAGACTTTCTCGAGCAACCGACCCACATTGAACAAACATTCCATTTTTTCCATCCCATACTCTACACCATTTGTTAGGCTCTACTTCTTCCTTCGGACTGATTTTTTTAAGAACTGGAATGTGTTCCAAAGGCTGTGTAACNCTGACNGTCCAACTCAAAACTTCAACATCAACACCCGGAATAATTCGGCCATATTGCCTACGATATACTTCATCAAACCGCTCCCTCAAAGTACTCAGATGTTTCCTTTTCAACTCGTGGGATGGGATGGGAACCGAAATCTCATGCCCTTGACCCACATACCGCATATCAGCTGAACAAACATTGAGAAACTCCCCATCCTTCGAAGCCAGTTGANCAATATTCCGTGCCTCAATCGACATTTGCTTTAACATTTCATTAACTCGTCCAACATCACATTCTGAAAGGGTAGTAAAATAACTTTGTACCACTTCATAGGAAATTGGTGCGCTCAAAAACCCTATGGCCGAACCAACACCGGCACCAGTTGGAATGACTATTTCTTTGATCCCCAATTTCTCAGCCATCCGCACAGCGTGCAGAGGAGCAGCTCCTCCGAAAGCAATCATAGTCCTACCATCTAAGCTTTCACCCCGTTCCACTGCATGCACGCGAGCAGCATTAGCCATGTTTTCATCTACTATCTCAGATACCATCCATGCCACATGGTCCGCGTCTTCCTCAAGACTTCGTCCAACCTCCTTAAGAAGGGCCGCACGGCCCAAATCAGGATCCAGCATAATATCCCCGCCCGCGAAATCTGTTGAATCTATTCGACCTAATTGAAGGTCAGCATCTGTCACCGTAGCANTTTCACCGCCTCTAGCGTAACAAGCAGGACCTGGAACTGCACCCGCGCTAGCTGGGCCAACCGTTACTCGACCCATACCATCAATGCGAACTAAAGAGCCTCCTCCCGCACCAATCTCTACCATCTCGACCACGGGAATTCGTATGGGCAGACCGCTGCCCTTCGTATGCCTATACGCTCGAGCCACTTCAAAACCCCGAGATGTTTGNGCCCTGCCACCATCTATTAGACAAACCTTAGCTGTGGTTCCGCCCATATCAAATGAAATTGCCCCTTTAGCCCCACAAGCTGAAGCAATTTGTCCCGCTAGAATTGCGCCCCCCGCGGGCCCAGAGTCGATAAGCCTAATAGGATATTTTACCCCAACCTCCAGAGTGGTCAGACCACCACTAGACATCATCAGCAAAAGAGGACAGGAAACACCGATGTCTCGGAATTCCTGATCTAGCGCAGCCAAATATCTCGCCATCAATGGCCGCACATACGCGTTGGCGCATGTTGTTGATAATCTCTCGTATTCTCTAACTTCCGGACACACCTCGGAGGATAGGCTGAGTGATATATCGGGCCTAAATTCGGATAGTAGCTCGGCAACTCTGGCTTCATGCGTCTTGTTAGCGTAGGCGTGGAGAAAGCCTATAGCTATGCTCTCTATCTCTTCCGTTTCGATTAACGGTAGGATATTTTCAATATCCTGCTCATTCAAAGGCTCCCATATTTCGCCTCCCGGACCAACCCGTTCTCTGATTGGCCACCGTAAATGACGCGGCACAAGTGCAGGAGGACGTTCCACATTAACATCATACTGTTCGAACCGATTTTCGTAAGCCATCTCCACTGAATCCCGAAACCCTTCCGTTACTAGAAGAGCCGTCCGCGCCCCCTTTCTCTCGATGATGGCATTGGTAGCTAAGGTTGTCCCATGTATGATCAAATCAAGAGAACTCGCTTCAATCTTTGCGTCATGGAGTATATTGCAAATTCCTTCAACAACAGCTTTTTCGGGAGCCTTGGGAGTCGTTAGAATTTTTTCTATGAATCGACCGTCAGATGTTTCAAGAGCCAGATCAGTAAACGTTCCCCCAATATCAATACCTAGGCGAGCGTATTTTTTCATCCTACTAGACCACATAAAGTATATAAGTGAGTAATTGAGTGAACCAAATTAAAACTAAAGCTACTAATTAGCTACTCCCCCAAGATCCAAAAATTTGTGCGCACCTCTTACAATGGTTCGGTCATGAGAAAACACAACCATTGTCCGGTTTTTCTCTACCAACTCATTCAATACCTTATAAACAGCTGCAGCCCCTTCAGGATCCATACCTTCGGTTGGCTCATCTAAAATAGCAACCGCACCATCACGCGAAAGAGCTCGGGCCAGAGCCAATCTCCGACGAACACCAACAGAAAAACGATGCCCGTCCCCCTGAATACTCTGGTCCAAACCTTCAGGATTCTCATCAACAAGCGTTAATAGTCCTACTCTGTCAAGGAGGGCGTGTATATCATTTGCCTTNAAATCAGGATTAAAAGATAGGAAATTCGAACGTATCGAACCATTAATAAAGCTCGGCTCCTGGGGAAGGTAGACAATATTATTAAACCACCAAACTGGGGATATCTGTTCAAGATTAATTCCGTCCACCAGAATCGTACCNACACTTGGATGAAGAAGATTGCATAAAACCTTAGCTAAAGTAGATTTTCCTGCACCATTCCCCCCATAGACGCAGAGTGTTTCTCCNGCGTTTACGGAAAAATCCAGACGATCCAGTATAGGCGCATGGCTATGGGGGTATCTGAAAGAGACCTCTCGACACTCAATATTTAGGGCCGATTTCTTTATACCTGTGCCATCTGGGCTTACCAGAGGAATTCTCGCCAAAGCCGACAAACTGGCTTTAGCACTTTTGGCTCGTGCCCAATTCTCAATTTGTTGTGATAGTGAAATTATTGGCAATAAGGCACGGGCAGCAAGAATATTTGCTCCAATGAGTGCACCAATTTGTAATTTCCCATCCGTTACCAAAGTAGCACCAAGTCCAATAACTGCTATGGTAAGAACTGAGGTTAAACTTCGAACTAGAGCTTGTATTCTATCTTTTCTATTTGCTACGTAGCTTGCAATACCCTGGCGCACCTCCGCCGAACTGTTCCACTCACTACTTTGTGTAGCCGTTGTATCAAAAGCCCTTATAGTTGACGGCAAGGTTATAGTGGTATCAATTAATTGGTCTCTTACGTTCCGTATTTTTCTGTCATCTTCGACTGCCCTCCTAAGACCGAATTGAGATAGATAGACGATCAGGAAAGCGCAACCAATTGTGATTGCCACAATTGCCGCCAAGGAGGGACTTAAGACATAAATAGCTAAAACAAAAACTAGTGAAAATGGAACATCAAGAAACAACGTTAAATTTTGAGGAGAATAAACATTCCTGTAAGTTTCTGCCATACCGAAGTATGATCGTAAAGTAGTTCGATTAGATGACAGAATGGGTAGATAATTTGCCTGGGCTAACGTCTGGTGAACAGACTTATCTTGCTCCACAAACCGATTTGCCGTTAAGCGATCAGCAAACTGGTATCGCAGCCGCCTAAACAGAAATTCGAACCAGACAGCCAAGAAAGCCCCCACACTAAGACTGATCAGTGTGCCATCCACCCCAGAACTTATGTATTTATTAAGGACCAAGATAACAAAAACCGGTGTTACCAATACAAAGATATTCGCGAGGACAGACAACATTATCATCTCAACAAAGACGATGGGCTTCGATAACAAGATTCTTAGGGTTTCCGCCATGGCAAGTCCGTAAAAAAAAAGCCTTTTCCGTTAAGCGATCATAACTTATACAATGTACTTATGCATTTACCTTGAGAGTCATTTAATTTTCTGTCATTCGTTAGTATTTGAAAACCTATCCGGTAGCATGTCGATGTGTGTTATGCCATGTATATTAAAAAAATGGATGTAATTTGCTACAAAAAAGCATACATTGGCCGCTCTGTTCTGGTAATCTGACGAAAACACTCTCATGGGGTCGCCCAAAAGTGCTCGCTCAGGAAAGCCTGATGCAAACTCGGGATTTCAAATTTGTTGCGGGCGAGCCGATGGACGCAAAGCCATCATGAGACGATTAGCACTATTCTCTTTAATTTTTCTCGTGGACGCCGGAGTTGCCGTAGCAAACCCGTTTCATGAGGAGCTCGAAGAATTGCTGGAAACCCATAAGAGAATTCTTGCCACTGAGGCCGTTGTCCATTCCCTTGCCGAGGGACTAAGAATCTCTGAAAAAGACCTATGGCCGGAAGTTAGCGTCACGGCGCTCCAAGGACGTGAAAACCGGAATAATGCAGAAGGCACAGCCAATACTGGCGTAGCCATCAGCGAATTTGATCTAACTCTCACTCAGCCAATCGACTTCTGGCAATCCAAAGGAAGTGCCATCGAAATAGCTCGCCTTCAATATACTCAAGGCCAACTAGGCCTCGAACAAACCATTCAGTCGATCTTGCTAGAAGCTATTACAGCAACCATTGGGTTAAGAACCGCAACATTGGTGGAAAGCTATGCTCGTACTTCTGTTGCGAATATTAAGACCCAAGCGCAACTCGAGGATGCAAAGGTTGCAAAAGGAGCTGGGTTATCAACTGATGTTTTACAGGCTAAGATCCAACTGGCAGGCGCAGAAGCTCGACTGAGTCTTTCAAAGGGAGCTTTACGTCAAGCTATCAATCGATATCGAACGGTCTTTGGACATGAGCCGCCTGCCGCTTCTGACATACCCATACTGGATATTCCACTTTATAAATTGCCCAGGACGAAAGAAGAGTGTGTTGAACTGGCCTTGGAAAATAATTTCCAAATACAAACTGTACGAAATGGTGAACAAGTTGCAAAAGCGAATATCAAACAAACTCGAGCAACCTCTTTCCGGCCGGACCTAAACTTGATACTAGACTCGAAATGGAAGAGCAATGTATCTGGTATTACGGGCGACACCACTGAATGGATAGCTAAACTAGAAATGAAATATAATTTTAACGTAGGTGGGTCTGCCATGAATAGCTACAGAGCCAGCCAACAAAATTATCTAGCAGCCTCCAATCAAACGCAAGATGCACGAACCCTCATTGAGGAACAAGCAAAGAATACCTTTGAACAGCTTCAGGTGGCCCAAGAAAACGCTGGGTTCCTGGAAAATCAAGCCAACATAGCAGGTGAATTCCTTGCTCTGGCTCGCGAGGAAAGACAATTGGGAAGGCGCTCCCTCATTGACGTTTTGAGCGGGGAGACTGCAGAAATTAATGCGCTTTCCGATGCAGAAGCAGCAAAATCACAGGTTGCTATTACGGCCTATACCCTTCTGTTCATACTGGGGAAATTGGAGATCTCTTCTGTGAAAGTGGCGGCCGTCATTATTGAGTAGACTAGAGTTCAAACGATATTGGCATTGACGATGTCAAACTCTCCATCAAAGATGGCCACTATGCTTAATTCATCATTGTAATCGGCCGCCGAGTTATTGGAGGAAGTACCGGTCTCCTGATATCGAACAACAACTGCCTCGCTTCCCTCACTTCCACCTTCAAAAAATACCAACAACATATCCGTATTGGTTCCTCCTTGGGTAACTTGTGTGGAAGAACCGGTTAACTGAGTGCCTGCATCCCTACTTTCAAGTAGCGTTTCAACACCATCCAAAATCGCAGCGGAAGTAGATGAATCTAAATCAATTCCCAATGTTGAGAGGTCTGAGTCTTCAAACTTGACGAGCCCCGTACTATTGTCAGATATAGCTGTCACGGAACTGGATCCGGAACTTGCCGTGGATAACGTAAGATTAGTTCCAGCACCAACACTAGTACCATCTCCAGATTTCACTGCGGAGGTGTAGTCAAAAATATCAGCTGTACTTGCAGAACCAGCCGCAAAATTCTGCACTTGTGCTAACCCCAGTGAGCTTGTTGAACTGAGAGAGATGGTCTGCTGACTACTATCTCCATCCTGCAGTCTTAGTGCATCCACATTGGTAAATGTGAATCCAGAAAAGTTCCGGTCCCCATTGAAATCCACTGTATCATCAGCCGTATTATCTGAACCAACCGTACCAGTGATAGTAGTAACACCCGTAAAGGTCGTATCTCCATTAATTTCCATTCTCTGTTGAAAAGATGCCTCGGTCATCGAAATCGTCTCGACATCCGTTATGGTCTTGCCCAGAAGGTCAACATTGTTTTCCCCATTCCTGCTAAAAATTTTGAGGGAATCTGCTGTGCCNTCTGCAGTGACTGTAGTCAAATTAGCTAAATCTCTGGCTCCAATGGAAACCGCCACACCTCCGGCAGCACCTCCCGTTATATTGAAGGTCTCCAACGTAGCAAAACTGACATTATTATCCGGAAAATTTAATTCGGTGACAGAGGTAGACGAAATGGAGAGAGTATCGGTCCCAGCACCACCAGATATTTCCACACCACTAGTAATATCACTGTCCGCAGCAATCTTAAAAGTATCTGCCCCCGCACCACCGATCAAAGTATCACGTCCCCCACCCATTACAAAAGTGTCATTGCCTCCCAAACCTCGCAAGGTATCGTTTTTCGCGGACCCAGTTAAGGTACGGCCTATAGAATCGTCCGCATCAGTTATATTGTAACCGTTATCAAATTCGGTCTTTTTAGCTGAGAGATTGGTCACAACGTCGGAGACAGTTGAAATGGTGCTTAAATTTAACGTGGATCCCGCACCAACCAATGTTACACCTACTCCNTCNCTGTCGGCATCGAATGAACTTAATGCGGNNCCCCCCACGGCTTTGATAGTGTCAAACTGCACAAACACCTCTTCAAAGGCTTGCAAAGTAGTGTTGTCTTTGAAAAAGGTGAGGTTCTCAAAGCCTGACAATGAAACACCATTGAAAGTCGTTTGATCTCCAAGAATAAACTCTAATTGACTGCTGGTAGTATTAGAGTCTCCAATCTGCAAACTATCCCCCGTATTACCGTTGTCCCCGCCACTAATCTCCTCATAATCATCGCCATCTTTAACGTCACTTGTTTGGGAAATAACAACTGTGTCATCGCCTGTCCCAGCTTGTATGGTATCTGTGTCCGCCCCGCTGTTTATTGTATCATCTCCAGAGCCGCCAAAAATAAGGTCCTCGCCTTGCGAAGAAGTAATAACGTCGTTACCAGCCTTGCCAAAAATAATAGACCCAAAAAATGCACTGGCGTCCGCATCCAACGTCACCTGGGTGCTGCCCGAACCAAAACTCTGGTCCGCTGTTAAATTGATGGTATTAGCTGATGATGTTCCGCTTAAAACCACCCCAATGCCACTATCGATTTCTAAGGATAATCGCTGCTTGTCTTCCCCTCCGTCATCCACAAAAAATTGGTCTATGTTCAGGAGAGTTATGCTGCCTGTAATAGTACCATCAGAGGTCGAATATGTTCCGATATCGGTGCCAAAATCGAAGCTCATTAGAATATTATCCAACTCCGTGAAACTCATTTCATTCTGTCCATCACCGCCATTAACAGTATCGGTTCCACCCAGAGTGCTACCCTGGCTCGCGACAAACTGACTGTCTTTGGCGTCGCTACCCTCTAACTTGTCATCACCAGTAGTAAGATCCAAAGTCTCACCAAAACGACTAATGGTCCCCTCACTAAGGTTTTGGCTAATCAGGATCTCATTGAAGGTTTCCTGCACCTTAGCCCTTGCAGCCAAATGAGGATCAAACCCTTGGGCCCAAAGAGAATTACCCAACCAATCAAATTCGAATCCATCCGACCAATCTACCTCTATATGCCCATCCTGATTAATTTTGGCTCGATCGCCCAACCTATCTGCCATATATTGGGTTTCCGCAATGCGCCATGCATCATCGGCCGAGCCGCCTTCCCCCAAAACATCCATGAACGAATCCATGCCCTGGCCACCGACGCCAGACTCCTCCACATACTTAGCAAAAGTACTGGTATCTCCGCCCTGCCAGGCTTCGTCAAAAGACTGCCATGTAGCCTCTCTAGCAGCGTCNACCTCTTCCCAAGTCGAATCAGACGAAAGCACAGAACGCAATGCCTGNTCTGTAGTTGCCCCACCTTCGATTGCGTCCGTTAAAGCGTCCCTAGCGGCGCCAATTTGCTCCTCCCCCGGCCCCCGAAAATCCGCTCCAAACTCGTCCATTACCGCATTTTCTGCCTGCCAAATAGCCTCTCGTTCCGATAGACCTTCACTCAAGGCCTGGGNATAAGCTTCTTGGGCAACGAGAGACTCTTCCTCGGTACGACCCATAGCTCGGGCGGCCTCCGCAAAGGCCTCTTCCTCCGTCGCTCCCTCAGCTAATGCATCATCAAAAGCATCCCGTGCCGTATCAAATCTTCGAGGCTCCCTCTCCTCAAATTCATCCAACGTCTCTTGATCATCTGGCCCAGATGCCGTTTCNTCATAACTGGCATCTTCGGCATCCGACACCGCCGAGAACTCTTCTATGTTGCCCTCTGGACCTTNCCTCTCTTCAAGAGAACCCTCTTGGGCGNTNGGANCCTCCCCGTCGGCCAAACCTTGNTCTTCTCCATCAAAAATTTCGCTGCCCTCTTCCAAGTCCTCGCCCTCCTGAAGATCTCCAGTTTCTTCATCTACGTCGCCTCCCTCTGTAGCGTCCTGATCCTCAGCCTCAGACTGCTCTTCTTCAATTTGTTGTTCGCTCTGACCCTGTTGGTGGTCGGATTGATCCTCGCCACGATCAGCTCCACCCTCCTGCTCTCTTCGCAATGGAGCATCTGGAAGGGCTTGGGCGATNTTACCATAGAGGTCCTGAATCTCNGATGTCGCTAGNGTCGTGGGAATGGGTGGTGATTCGAATAAACTAGTAACTGTTGTCGTCGCAAATGGCTGAGACATCACCTGCACACCAGCCTGATTGCTCACCGCAATTGCACCTACACTACCCCCTGCATCTGGCAATAGTGTGACAGTATTCTCGGAACCCTCCGCAGCCGCGCGGCCAGCAACTGTCGTGCCACGAACTCCAATAGACAAGACAGGAGTATTCACCGTCATCGCGTCGTCGCTTCCCTCCGCGATTTCACCTGACACAAATGAGAAAACACCTTTTAATACGTTAAAAACGCTTTGGCCTAGACCCTCGGCTGGCTCAAAGACAAATTCGTCAATAACCATTCGACCCGACTCCCCTAAAGCAAATGTTGAGTTATCCACAAATGTAATACCAACACTCGCTCCAGGATCTGTCTCGACAACATCACCAAAAAATATTTCCGTGCCTGCTTCAGCCAAAACATTATTGCCATCGGTGCGCGACAGGAGCACCCTGCCTTGGGCAATATCGACGATTCCAATCGCGGCCGTACCAACAACTGAACCATCCTCAACCTGGGCAAACTGTCCAGGAGTTAGGGGTCCAACAAGACGTAAAACTGAAGAGCCATAAACTACAGAACCCCCGTCCCCAGCGTAAAGGTCAGGGGCATCACTATGAGTAAAGTAACCCCTTATGAAGACCGATTGGCCATTACCACTTAGTAATAGGTCCGGACCCAACCGATCATATTGCGCCTCCAATAGAAAATTTCCGCCGGGAACCAATAAAGGCCCATTATTGGCCACCGCATCCAACACCTCGGATTCTCTAGTATCCAATCTTTCACGAGAACTCCCCAGCGGAGGCCCAAAAGTTGTTTCTGTCAGCGCCATGAAAGGATACTAAACTAAAATTATACTACATACTAAGTGCTTCATCGTTCTGAAAAAGCCTTCCCTAACGTCCCCATAAATGGTTCCAAAAAGTACTCCAAGACCGTTCGCTTCCCAGTAATAATACTACAAGTAACCTGTATCCCAGGCATCAGGTTATACATCTTTTCCTTGTGCAAGAAAAAGTCCCTTTCGAGCTCCACCATAACCTTATAAAAAGGGAGCCCGTCCTCCGTCTTGATGCTGTCAGGGCTAATACTGGCAACCCTTCCCATAATTTGTCCAAAGCTAAACGTATCCGGATTCAGGAGCCTAACCTTGGCAGCCTGACCGGTCTGAATATACACAATCTCGTGTATAGGAAATTGCGCCTCCACAATAAGGCCACCACCTTTTGGTACCAACTCAACGATAACATCCCCCGGTCGAACAACCCCTGCAATAGTAGACTGATGAAGGGTTTTAACTATACCATCAACAGGCGCCCGGAGGACGGCTCGCTTTAGATTATCCCTAAGCTTAGCCTCTTGTTGCGACAATTCCTCCAGCAGCGACAATTTCTCACCTAACTCGGTCCTAGCCTCAGAAATATAGTTATCTTTTATGGTAGAAATCCGGATTTTAGCTTCTCGCAAAACAGCTTCCACCCGTCTTAAAGCAGCTTGGTCCTCATCAAGCAACCCACCAAGTTCACTTTCTTCCTTTAACAAATCTAGATGGAGCATCTTATTTGTGAGATCATTCTCTAACAAATCGTCGCTAATCTTTATTTGCTCCCTTAATAACAATAGGTTANTCGAGTTCTTAGCTATGCGAGCCCGGATCTGCCTGAGCTCCTCCTTTCGCTGCTGGACGTTTTCCGCCTGCGCAGAAACCAAATTGTTGATATGGCTAACGTTGGAAACAAAAAGCCTTTCTCCCGCTTCCACAAGGTCCGGATGTTCGAGACTAATTTCACTGGGAAAGGCAATTTCGTTGCTCCCAGAAATTTCTCCCTCTAGCCTGGTTAGATCGACCCGAAGCGATACCATCCTAACCCGAAGCTGCTCAAAGTCGGAGACGGATGCAGTCGCCTCCAAAGTAATCAAAGGATCATTGGTAACCACTTCATCTCCTTCGCGCACGTGCACGGTTTCGATAATGCCGCCCTCTAAATGCTGGACCGATTGTATGTAGCTGGATGGAACAACCTTGCCGAAGGCTTCTGTGGTTATATCTAAGAAGCTTAGATGAGCCCAGGCCAGCCCGCTAGCGATTAATATTAATAGAAATAACAGCAAAACACGATGGGGCAAGTTGCCCCGTCTGCGCAAATATATCTCAAAGTTACTCACTAATAAGTCCCCTAGGCTTGNCCCATTCTGGACCTTCTGGCCGCTACTACACCGCAATCAATCATAAACCAAGTGTACCAGCGGGTTCCCCACCATACAAACAAGGAAAGAGGCAAGAAAATAGGCACCAAATTTACCTCTGCAACAAACGTAAATTGCCTATTGTTCGATATCGAAACAAGAAGAACTCAGTTCCAACATTGACACTCCTTAAGTGTAGCCGTATGTTCCGCAAGCTGTTAAAAATGGCGTACACCCTAAGGAAATAAATCGATGAAAGTGCTAAAATCCCTACGTTCTGCCAAAACCCGTCATAGGGATTGTAAGGTCATTCGGAGAAAGGGCCGTGTGCTGGTTATCAACAAGACCAACAGACGCTTCAAGGCCCGCCAAGGGTAGGAGTTATGCCGTTGATGGGGGTCTGAAGGAGGCCACAATGAGTTGCATTTCGGGGAACAAACCACCAAGTGGAGCCGCCTATTTGGGTTATTAGCCCTGTTAGCGAATGGTTGGGGAATTGCTAGATGAAAATGCCGCCACCAGACCAAGTAACCTTAAAAAAACGGGCGACCTTGCTAAAACGCCTTCGCCGTATAGTAGCTCCGGAAAATGTTATTGATGATTTGGAAGGGTTGGAAGCTTACAAAAATGATGGGCTTACGGCATATGGCCAAGTGCCTATGCTCGTTGTGCTGCCAGAAACTACGCAAGAAGTGAGCGAGGTGCTCAAATTATGTACGAAAGAAGGGGTGAAAATAGTACCGAGAGGTGCAGGAACAGGCTTATCTGGTGGCGCTTTGCCCTTAGCCGATGGCATTACCGTGGGCTTATCAAAATTTAAGGAAATACTGGACATTGACTATGCTAACCGCACAGCAACAGTTCAGCCAGGCGTTACCAACCTAGCAATTAGTCAGGCCGTAGAGGGAAAAGGATTTTATTACGCTCCGGACCCTTCTAGTCAAATTGCTTGCAGCATTGGTGGAAACGTTGCTGAGAACTCGGGCGGCGTGCACTGCCTGAAGTACGGGGTCACTACAAATAATATTTTGGGGCTAGAACTTGTTCTAATTAATGGCGAAATTGTTCGCCTGGGAGGGAAGCATCTGGAAATGCCGGGATACGACCTAATGGGCGTGATANCAGGGTCAGAGGGTTTGCTGGGGGTCATTACTGAAGTTACTGTAAAAATACTTCCCCGCCCGGAATCCGCCCGAGCTCTGCTAACAGGCTTTGCGACTGTCGAAGCCGCCGGGCAATGTGTAATAGATATTATCGCTGAAGGTATAATTCCTGCAGGCATGGAAATGATGGACAAAGCTGCCATTCATGCNGCAGAAGCTTTCTGCAATGCAGGCTACCCTATGGATGCTGAATCTTTGCTCATCGTAGAGCTGGATGGCCCAAATATAGAGGTAGACTATCTCATAGATCGCGTGGCGGAGATATCAAAAAGGTGTGGCGCATATAGTTCGCGTGTTAGCCAAACTGAGGAAGAAAGACTGAGCTTCTGGGCGGGGCGAAAAGCGGCCTTTCCTGCGGTAGGCCGGATCTCTCCAGACTATTACTGCATCGACGGGACGATACCTCGCGCTCGNCTGCCTGAAGTTCTAAGAAAAATGACCGATATGTGCGACAAGCATGGTCTCCGGGTAGCGAACGTCTTTCATGCAGGAGATGGAAATCTGCATCCGTTGATACTCTATGATGCGGGAGCGCCAGGAGAGTTACAAAAAGCTGAAGAATTCGGAGCGGACATCCTCAGCCTTTGTGTTGAAGTAGGCGGAGTGCTAACAGGCGAACACGGGGTAGGTGTTGAAAAACGTGACCTTATGGGAAAAATGTTCAACGATATAGATCTAAAACAACAACAGCGCGTCAAATGTGCCTTTGATCCTGAGAGCTTGCTTAACCCGGGGAAAGTGTTCCCAACATTGCATCGTTGCTCTGAGTTAGGTCACATGCACGTACACAAAGGAGACATACCTTTTCCTGACCTACCCCGGTTCTAGGCTGAGTCGATGAGCTCAACCTTTAGCCCGTCTAGTTCCGTTGATGTTAAAGAAGCCGTAGAATGGGCGCTAAGTTCTTCCACCCCAATGGCAATTATTGGCAATAACTCCAAGAGGTTACTAGGCCAGCTAACCAACCTTGATGTCACACTCGACTTATCGAATTTGAAGGGCATCATAACCTATGAGCCCTCTGAATTGGTGCTAACCGCAAGACCTGGCACCACTCTTAAAGAGGTGCGTGAGACATTGGAAGAACGTGGGCAAGAACTTGCTTTTGAACCTCCCGACTATGGAGCATTCTTCGGAGAAGACAGTGATAGGGCCACGCTCGGAGGCACAATAGCCTGTAATCTATCGGGGCCACGCCGGATTAGGGCTGGGGGTGCGCGAGATCACTTCCTGGGAATGCAGGCAGTTAATGGCAGAGCTGAAATCTTCAAAGCTGGTGGGAAGGTAGTTAAAAACGTGACGGGTTACGATTTATGTAAACTCATCGCGGGATCATACGGAACTCTGGCCCTTATGACTGAAACAACTTTCAAAGTTCTCCCAAAATCCGAAAAGGTGCGTACAATTCTGATCTCTGGCCTCACGGACCAATTTGCCTTATCAGTTTTTCAAAAGATCATGGCAGGGCCCTTGGAACCCACTGCCCTT
>PBWV01000028.1 GCA_002728255.1 Rhodospirillaceae bacterium
TTACTCGAATTTGCTTTGCCACGCACGCGGCGCAGAAGCACCGCTTATGGCGAGCGAGTATGAAGCCAGCCGTAGTAATCGCTGGTCAGACGCGGTGCTTCTGGGTTCGCGAAGAACTCAGAAGACCTTTTGCAACTCCGGCGAAACACCGGATCGATCCTAATCCGTCCCTCTCTTGGGTTGTACAATAGTTCAAACTTTCCATTTCATCTAATCAAATTTCTTAAATCTGGTTGGATCTGTGCCCCATGATCTATAAAAAATCCTCTTGTCGCTTCAGTTTTTCCAGAAAATGGGCTGGAGAAATATGACCGTTGGTCACCTAAATTCCAGTGTTAGAGGTCCATGCCCATCACTCCATTTGCTGATTTGGAGCAGGGCATTAAGTATCTAAAGTTTTTGCGGAGTGAGGATTTGTGATCAGAATCAGTGGGTCACAACTTAATTTGTGATCAAAAAAAAGAGACTTGTGATTCGCTTATCACAACTTCTTGTGATTACGATCACAAAAACTACTGGCAACTACCCTAAATTAGGCTAAACTGACGGCAACAAAAGCAAGGGGAATCCGTTGGTAACTGGGCCTATTGGGAACTAATGGCAAGCATTGAAAAGCATATACACTGACTTTTAATCAGTGGGTCGCAGGTTCGATTCCTGCAGCGCGCACCAATGTTTTCAATGCCTTGGTAATGGTAAAGAAAAGTTGTACTATTTCCCCATTGGTCATCATTACAGTTCCGTTTTTTGTTGTNACATCTGTGATAGGAAAACATGCGAGTGCGATTTTCTAGCGTTAGTAATTGGAAAATAGCCAGTGGCTTTTTAATATTGGAGGGGGGNACAATGTATTTTGTTAGACGGTTAGGCATTTATGTTTTGCTGTTGACGATTGTTACAGGATTTCAGTCTTACCAGGTATCGTTGGCAGATGAGATCAGCGACCTCAAACGAAAGTTAGAATATCTTGAAGCCAAGGAANTTTTGGAAACTGAATTGCAGCTTTTAGAGGCTCAGGTAAAGAGTAAGAAGCTTGAAATTCAGAAACTTGCTTCTGATTATGAGGATGTGCGCAATCCTGATACGGAAGGGGCACAGGATGCCCCAGTTGCTGAGGCGGAACCCGCCGCAGGTCAGAGTGTAGCTGAAGCGCCCGTCGTTGTCGAAAGTGAATCCCGCGAGTGGGAGGCCACAAAANTTAGGGCTCCATGTGGTTGGAGAATGAAGGGAACTGCGAAGGTGGGAGCTGATGGGACGTTTGCATTTGANGNCTGGNANCCCCAANACNNCTGGAGTTGTCATTATGATGGAAATTTGCTGGACAGTACGGCNACCACGTCATCCTGTNGAAATNNNGCGAAGGTTCATGAATTTAATTCAGTAAAGGCTGGTGAAAACTGGAATGTAAAATTTTTGATGAAGTGGCCTGGTGGGCAGTGCAGAATCTCCTTTNTTTTNCAATAACAGTGATNAGCNNAAATGGAAAAACCTACGGCTANAAATCAAGTTTANCAGGAAATAGCATCGGCCCTTGNNAACTACTTTGATGGTTTTTATGATGGGGATGTGGGTAAATTAAGAAAGATATTCCACCCAAATTGTCACCTATATACAGCCACTACGGGATCCTTGGCAGATGCGGATATAGAAACCATTTATGAGAGGGTTTCAGCTCGTGAAAACCCAAAAGATCGGAATGATCCACGATTTGACCAGATTGTGACTATTGATAAATCAGGACCAGAGATTGCCTTTGTTAAGCTACAAATTGCTGTTTCCCCGTATTATTATACTGACTACCTTACTTTGTTACGACTAGATGGGCGTTGGCAGATTATAACCAAAACCTACACAAGCATTCCACTAGACCAAGAGGGATTGCAATCTATTGGAACGGCGGCAGAGTGACTGGTGTGTAGGGTGGTCTGACTTCGCGGAGGTCAGGTCCCTTTCCGATCAATCCGGTTGTCGACGCCTAACGGCCCCAAACTGCTAAAAGTCAGGGCCACCGAGTATCGCCGCATGGCACAGCGTGTTAGAATAGCAGCATGGTAGACCTCTCCGTTCTCGATCTTGCCTATATCGGCGAAGGATTCACTCCGGCCGATGCGCTGGCCAACACCCTCGACCTGGCCCAGCACGTCGANGCCGCCGGATTCACGCGGTTCTGGCTGGCCGAACACCATAATCTCGCGGGCATTGCCAGCGCTGCCACGGCGGTGTGCATCGGCCACGTTGCCGGGGGTACAAAATCCATCCGCGTCGGGGCGGGTGGCATCATGTTGCCGAACCATTCCCCGNTGGTGATCGCCGAGCAGTTTGGCACTCTGGAGACCTTCTTTCCCGGGCGTATCGATTTGGGTCTGGGGCGGGCGCCGGGGACGGACCAGCACACGCTGCGCGCGTTACGCCGTGGTCCAGACTCCTCCGAACNCTTTCCNCAGGATGTGCTCGAACTGCAGGCCCTGCTCGGTCCGCCGCAGGAAAACCAGGCAATTCACGCGATTCCTGGCGAGAATACCAATGTGCCGTTATGGATTCTCGGTTCGAGCCTGTTCGGCGCGCAGCTTGCTGCAATGCTGGGACTGCCCTATGCCTTTGCCTCGCACTTCGCTCCGCAAGCGTTGATGCAGGCGGTGTTGATCTACCGGGAGAAATTCAAACCCTCGGCTCAGCTCGCCGAGCCTTATGTGATGGTTGGTTGCAACGCCATTGTCGCAGACACCGAGGATGAGGCGCGGCGCTTGTTCACCACGCCGCAGCAACAATTCACCCGCATGGTGCGCGGTGCGCGCGGTCTGCTGCCACCGCCGATCGATGATATCGAGAGNTTTTGGTCGCCCATGGAGAAGANCCAGGCTTCCTCCATGCTGGCCTGTTCCTTCTACGGCTCGCCCGAGACCATCAAGGCCAAACTGGACCCGCTGATCGAGGCCACCGGTGCTGATGAACTGATGGTCGCGGCGGCGATCTGGGACCACAAGGCGCGGGTACGCTCCTTCGAGCTGCTGGCGGGCGCGATGGGCGCGCCCTAATCATCTCGCAATGGCCCTCTAGTGCCTTGCCATCAACTTTCCCTGTGGTGGGTGAGGGCGCGGCTGCTAGGTAACGTTCCTTTACAGTCAGAATTTGTGAAAAAGAAAGAGACTTGTTATCAGCTGATCACAATCAAACTTCAGTCAGTAGGAGTAATATTAATGAAANCCAGAAAACCCCGTGCGGTTACAAAGTCTGTTTTGGCAAAACTAAAGAAAGTTTCCACCCCAACAATTACTACCCAGTTGATGAGCAGTCATGGGCTCAATAATGTATCGCTCCGTGGTGTGCTACCTATTGACCTGCGCCTTAGTAGATTTGCAGGCCCTGCGTATACACTGCGTTATGTCCCGTTGCGAGAGGACCTGCACCCGCAGCAATACCTCGATCATCGCTTAAATAAAATGACCCCCATTGTAGAGGAAATTCCGGCCGGCANCGTAATGGTGTTGGACNCCAATTCTCGGAATGATGTAGGAATGTTGGGGGGAAACCTTTTAATGCGCCTCAAGGTCCGNGGANTGGCGGCGGCGGTGACAGATGGCGGCATGCGTGATATTCCCGAGATACGTCAACTTGGTATGCCCGTGTGCTGCACCGCATTTGCAGCGCCTCCAAGTTTCACAAAGCTCATGCTTGTCGATAGTGAGTGTGTAGTAACGGTGGGTGGAGTTCCANTATTTCCCGGNGATATTATAGTTGGCGATAATGAGGGAACTGTTGCTATTCCTGCTGAATTAGCAAGAGAGGTTGCTGATACTGGTATGGCCCAGGACCATGTGGAAGGCTGGGTTAATAAAAAATTAGCAAAGGGCGCTCCTCTGCCAGGTCTCTATCCTCCGTCGGATAAAGCACGTGTAGAATATGAAAGATGGGTTGCTGCTGGTGAACCCGATGAGGTTTGACTGTGGGTGTTATAAATAGCGGCAATTATTGAAACATATATAGTCTGACTTTTAATCAGCGGGTCACAGGGTCGGTTTCTGCAGCGTGCATCAGGCTTTCAATAGACTAGCAGCNGTGAAAAAAGGTAGGCTGTGTCGGNGAAAATGTATGAAAACTAGTGGACAAAATGTAAAGGGAAAAGAGAATTATATCTCGTAGTAGTGACCGGAAGAGACATACCACTACGCATTATTTTAGACTATATTTATAATACGGAGTGGGGGTTGAAATACGTCTAGCGCCTAATNTTTCGTAGATGCAAATAAATGCCTCTACATTATAAATTGACTTGAGTACATGCTCGGGGAATGAGCTCATGACCGAACCTGATAGGCTTAGACGTTATGTGAACGACTTGCGCCGTTATGGTTATATTCAATCACAGTATTTCAAGACCAAGGGAGCCATCATTCCCATTGGCCTCTCAATATTGTTTCTTTCCATCGTGTGTCTAATGGTTGTCGGATCGCAAAGTAGGTTTGGAACCGATTGGATTATTGTTGCGATAGCGGCTGTATTCGGCGGTTATATGGCTCTGAATATTGGAGCTAACGATGTAGCGAACAACATGGGGCCTGCCGTTGGCGGTAAGGTTCTTACAGTTCTTAGCGCTGTATTGATTGCTGCAGTTTGTGAAAGTGCGGGCGCCCTTCTGGCAGGCGGCGATGTCGTCAAGACGGTGTCTAAAGGAATAATCTCGCCCGGCGAGCAACTCAATGTTATAGAATTTCGATATGTGATGCTCAGTGCTTTGCTGGCGGCAGCCGTGTGGATTAACTTAGCTACTATTTTTAGCGCACCAGTCTCAACAACACATTCCATTGTTGGAGGCGTGTTAGGAGGTGGGATTGCAGCAGCAGGAATGAGTTTAGTAAATTGGACAACGATGGCAAAGATAGCTGCTAGTTGGGTCATATCACCCGTTATGGGAGCGGCGTTTGCCGCGATTTTTTTTACTGTTCATAACAACTCGTGTTCTAAATGTGCCGGATCGCCTTGAAGCCGCGCGCAAATGGGTGCCGGTTCTCATTTCAACTATGGCAGCCGTGTTTTGTGCTTATATGGCATTAAAAGGCCTAAAAAAGATTTGGCATCCAACCAATATAGAAGTTTTGGCTGTTTCGGTGGCATGCTTTGTTCTCACCTACTTTTTGTCAAAGCCCTATATAGAAAAACGCACCAACCGCTTAACGAACACGAAAAAGGATATTTATAGCCTATTTGATATTCCCTTAATTGGAGGGGTAGCCTTATTATCATTCGCGCATGGCGCCAATGATGTGGCCAATGCTGTAGGCCCTTTGGCAGCAATTGTGTCAACCATTGGGGATGGGGCCTTAATCGCCTCGAAGGTGACTATACCTCTGTGGGTAATGGCGGTGGGCGCNTTTGGGATAGCATTGGGTTTGGGTTTATTTGGTCCTAAACTCATTACCGTTGTTGGCGCCAAGATTACCCGTCTAAATTCCCCTAGGGCTTACTGCGTGGCTCTTTCTGCCGCAATAACAGTCTTGATTGCGACTACGATGGGGATACCGGTTAGCTCTACTCATATAGCCGTTGGGGCAGTCTTTGGAGTAGGTTTTTTAAGAGAGTTTTTAGAGAACCCTAACCGAAAAAAAATGAGGTCAAGTCACTTGCTGAATAGAACAGCTGATGAGGCTTTCCAAGTGCCCAAAGCGCGGAAAACACGCCGCCTGGTGAGGCGAAAGTTTCTGTTTGGAATTGCAGCAGCGTGGGTGATCACTGTTCCAGCGTCCGGGATTCTGGCAGGTCTGATTTACAATCTTGTGCTGCTTGTTTGATCCACGGGAGCAATTCCGTGAATTGCTTAATCGGATAGAGCATATCTTCTTTATACACGATGTTGGGGGCATCACTAACCAGAGCCCAATGGCGTTCTCGTTTTCGTGCTTCAGGCCAGTCATCGGCTTGGTCAGTTACAGCAAAAGGGTAATAGGTGACGGGCATTCTAATCTTTTCTAGTTTGGTTTGCTTGCTAATCACCGTTGTGATTGGAAAGTTGTCTAAGACTATACCTTTAACGCCCCCTTCCTCAAAGCCTTCACGCAGACACGTGTCACGATGGGATTCGCTTGGCCTTTGCTTCCCCTTAGGTAAAATCCAGCGACCTCTTGTTTGAGAGGTTACTAACATAACTGCAACAAGGTTATTTCTCAGCTCAAAAGGAATTATTCCAACTCTATGACGTATTTTTAGCTGGGCGGATCTCAGTGTCATTGGGCTCTCGATACATAGTGGAAAGTGTTTAGTGCCATTCAGCGGCATCTAAGATTGTATTATAGCACATACCTTCATTTACCGAAAAAAATAAAGGTGACTATATGGTAGTGAGTTATTCCTCGTACCGTTTCTAGCAATAAATTTGTTTCCTTATCCCCTGGAGAGACGAAGCAGAGGTTAAGACTTGGTGTGATCAGTGCGATCATAAGATAGCCCAGGAAAAGGGAAAGAGAGAGATATTTGAGCAATCTTTGCTGAGGACGGTCAAAGTGTTGAAAGAGAANGCCCAAAACTAAATATAATTTGGAAGATTAAGTTTGGCNGTAGGGTTTTGTNGTCCCTTTTTGTAGAGCCATAATGTGTTATGAGGAGCCGTAGTTGGGTTATTTCCCAGGGCTAGTTTTCTATTCCACGATCTAAACAGATCGAACTCTTCAACTAAAATATTGAATTTCCAAAAATCTTTAAAAGGAGGAAGATAGAGGGTGCCTTGAGGATGGAGTATAGTATCTTAAATCTCCAATGGAGAAATATGTCGCTCTCTCCAATATTTTTGTTTTTGATTCCAAGGCTGAGTGATTCCAGGATNTAGAGTATTTACCTTTTTATCTGGCCTGAGACCAAAGCAATAGCATCTATTTCTAAGAGACGAGAGGGATCACCCAACGCGCTTACTTCCACTAAAGTATCGGCCGGGTAAGGTGGCTTAAACCATTTTCTACGTAGCTCCATTATTTTAGTTCTTTGCACTCTAATATTAGTGACATAGATAGTAAGTTTGATCACCTGTTCCAAAGAAGAGCCAGCCTGTAGCAAAGTCTTTTCCAGATTTTTGAAGGTCAGTTCTGCTTGCTCATCAAAGTCACCTCTGACTGGATTTCCTTCGCTATCAATTGGAACATGTCCTGAAAGGAATAGGAGGTCTCCGACTTGAAACCCAGCACTTATGTTAAACTGCCTAAAAGGGTCCGGATCAAGATGTATTGGAACCGCATTATTTGTCATAATTGCACCCTTGTGAAACGAAGATAGTATATTTTAATTAGGTCTGTGGGAAAACAAAGCGCCGCAATGATTGGTCTGCCACGACGCGTTGTAGATCTAATTTCCGCCGCTTATTTGTACTTGTACTTTAATGCTTTCTATAAAATCTCAAATTGAGACCAATGTTAGTTGTAGGCTTCCAATCTATCCTTTATGAAGCCGTAGTTGGATAGCGGTTGATAGTTCATGGATAATTGTTGAAATTTACTCCAGCTAGAATATACGCGATTGGTTAACGTATCCTCCTGTGCAGTTTCTTCTATAACATCGCGTGAAATTTTATACATTTGGGTAATAATGTCTTGAGGATAGTTGCGAATTTCAACATCGTGTTTGTCGAGCAATATAGGTAACGACTCAGCATTCCTTGCGAAATACTCCGCTGGCCCGTGATTATTGGCCGTAATGCAGGCAGCGTAAACTATATCTTTCAGATCCTGAGGCAGCATATCCCAGGCGTCACGATTCATCATGAATTCATTGCATGTGCTGCCTTCATGGAACCCTGGTCCATAGTAGTTTTTGGCAACTTTATGGAAACCAAAAGTTAGGTCGTTCCAAGGACCCACCCATTCAGCCGCGTCTATCACCCCTGATTCTAGTGATGGCATTATTTCTCCACCCGGCATATTAACNGCNGTNGCACCCATTCNNTTAATGACTTCNGCNGCCAATCCNGGNATNCGCATTTTTATACCCTTGAAGTCTTGGAGTGANTNTATTGGTTTNCNGAACCAACCTCCCATNTGNACNCCNGTATTTCCTGNNGCAAANGCTTTTANNCCAAATTCTCCATATGCTTCATCCCATAGTNCTTGNCCGCCANCATATTGTAACCANGCATTATGTTCGGNAACNGTAAGGCCNCCNGGAACCGANCANAAAAANGGGAAGCTNTTATGNTTNGCTACCCAGTANTAGGANGCNGANTGGCCACATTCGGCAGTNCCNTCNCTCACNGNGTCAAAAACNTCNAAAGCGGGNACTANTTCNCCNGCNCCATATAATTTTATNTTNAGTCTNCCTCCAGACATGGACTCAATTANATCAGCNATATNTTGGGCNGTNGTCCCCCCACCAGGAAANTTTTTTGGCCAACTAGTAACCATTTTCCANTCAAATNTATCTTGNACAANCACAGAGGGTGCCTGATTATTTTGTGTGGTCTCCTGGGGGTGGGTTTTTGGATTTCTTCTCCCGGCAATAAGGCTAGCTGTTCCCGCGATAACTCCACCTGCTATGGCACCTGAGACAAAAGTTCTCCGTTTCATAAATAATCTCCTCTACCCTTTTCCTCAATAATGCTTATATGGTTTGCCTTTATTACCAAGGCCACTCCGAGGTATATAGCGACTTGTCCAATATGATTACGGAATAATACTCATCTTATTGGATAATAGTATCGATATTAGAGATTTTTCTTCCCATGTTGGAAAGCTAGAATCCCCTTTTCCATTTAACCTGTGAAAGAGTTGCCCAAATATTAACCTTCCTGGTTGTCCTCTTATTAGAGCTATACAGGGGACAGAAAGGTTTGACCATTTTGTAATGCAGTTGTTAATAAATTAACTTGTATGTCTTTTGTGGAGTGGGCCGTAGTGTGGGTTCCTCCAGATGTATCTATTGTGGCTCAGTTTTGGAGAATCTGTACTGGTGCAATTGATATTGAATCAAGAGATGAACGCCTGACCACATCTTTTTGGTTGTCTAAGTAGGCGTGCAGTTAAGTATCGCACTCGCTGCTTCGACAAAGTTTATAGTTACGCAAGTGCCCAAGCGCGATCATAGCTGCACCTGTGAGTGTTAGGGCTTGTTCCCCGCTTTGCCCAAGGGCAGAATGACCAAGGGTTGCGGCAAGGAGTAGAGAAGTTAAACCAGAGAGCCCTATCATCGCGACCATAACGTCCCGATGCTTTCGGCAACCTAATGACAGAGCTACTAAACTTAGTGGTATGACTAGCCACAGTAACAATACATGAAAGAACTCATCTCCAAATAATGTTGTGCCTAATGCAGGGAAGAAACCAAGTAAAATTGGAAGGAAAAGGCAATGGATTGCGCATAAGGTCGAGGTTGATACAGCTAATTTATCTAGCAAAGGAATGTGACGTGCAGGTGATATCATGTTTTTATACTTTATTTCTGAGAGGTTTTATTAAAATTTCAATAGTTTCTAAAAAGCCATCCTATATATGACTAAAAACTAATGTGTTTTGGTTTCAGTTTTCATGTTTCTCATAGTCACAGCTAAAAGGGTAATTGTTACATATGACACCACAGTTACGGGCCCTGATGGTGCGTCTAAAACAATGGAGGTAATACTTCCAGTGATTACGGACAGTAACCCGCATGCCCAAGCGATTGCATGGGGATGTTGTGTGTTCAGTGCGGCCAAGGCGGGAAGTATGAGGCTAGCAAATACTACATAGACTCCAACCATTTGTACTGAAGAGGTGATCGCTATCGCAAAAATAAGATAAAACTTAATTCCATTTCGGAACGCTGGTTTTGTGAACCATATAAGCAATATAAGTGCATATAGAGGGGCGTGTAATCCTATTTCTCTCCAGGTAACAAATAGCATTTGACCGGAAAGAAGATGTTGAATTTCTTGGCCACCACTGGGACGATCATACAGAAATAAAATGGCTAGTGATGCTGCTAAAACAAAGGAAGCTCCAATCAGGGCCTCTTGCTGAGCAGGTGCGAGCACTTCAGTCTTGGAAAATAGTAAGCCCGCTAAGAGAGCGCAGCTTAGAGCTATTGCTTGGGTCACAAAGAAAGATGCTTCGGTAAGGAAGATTGAGGCAATCACAAGGCCAAGCCCAGCAATTTGTGCCACGGCCAGATCAATGAAAATGATGCCGCGTCTGAGAACTTCTATCCCTAAAGGCGCGTGCACCAAAGACACCATGAGACCGACAGAAAAAGCCGGTCCTACAATGCTTATCATTTCGTTACTGATCAACTACCGCGCCTACTAGGAGAGCAAGAGAGCGGTCGAACAGGCTAAATAAATCAATAGCATTGCTATCTCCACCAATAGTGTAAGGTAAGATCAAGACTGTTGTGCCGCTTTTTTTCGATAACCACTCACTTGCATCTCCGGGATCGTACGGGGTTCGAATAATTAGGTCAGCAGGTTCGCTATCGAGTTTCTGCAACAGCTTTTCCAAGTGTAAACTCGTGGGGGGGATACCTGGTTTGGGCTCCAATGAGCCAACGCGGTTGAGACCTAACCATTTGATTAAATAGCTGAAGGACTTATGGTGTACTACAACGGCAGATCCTCTAAGAAAATTTGATTTTTGTTCCCACTGAACTATTGCTTTCCGCCATCGACTTTTAAAGTCAAGCAGACGTTCTTTAAAAATGGCTGAGTTTTTAGGATTTATTGCTTCTAAGCGCTTGGCCAATTCATCTGCTATTAGCAGTATATTGTGTGGGTTGAGGTGGACATGAGGGTTCCCTTCTGGGTGCAGGTCTCCCAAACTTCGATCAACTACTGTGGGCTTTTCTATGATTGGTACATATTCGGACGTCATCAAGTGGCCAATAGAACCCGGTTGGACGGCAGCTCCGGCTTTTTGCACTAAAATTGGAAGCCATCCAACTTCCAAACCTGCGCCCGAGCAAATTATCAAATCAGCTCTTCGTGCCTTAGCAATAAGGCTTGGGCGTGCCCGAATAAAATGCGGATTCTGCTTGGCATGAGTGGCGGTAAAGGTTTGTACTTTATTACCCCCAATTTCCTTTGTTAGAGCGGCCCATTCTGGTTCACAAGCAAAGACATTGACCTCGGCTTGAGAGGTGAGTGGGGTCATGAGGAATGACCCCACCAGAGCTGCAAAAAATACTCTTAACATTGGTTTGCCTAGTACTTGTGGGAGCCGTGCGCACCAATGCTCATTACGTACTGAAGGATGATTTGGTTATCACTTAGTCCTGCAGTAAGTTTTTCGTGATTATACTGAAAACGAATTCGGCTAAATTCGCTGTTGGTCCAATCTATCATTGCAGCATACGCTTTGGGATCGTGTCCACTTGCGTCTAATGTACTGCCAGCCAGACCAGCAGGGACACTTGGCGCGGTTAGGCGGGAGTAACGGGTGCCAATACGCCACTGTTGATTAAACTTATATACTGCCTGAGCATACCAGCCTTTAGACGAATCAGAGAAAGCCACTACCCCTGTGGATGAGCCTGTATCTTGATAGGTTCCAGACTCATCGCGACGAAAGTATTCACCCTGAAGGGTCACCTCTTGGGAATTGGGGTTACCGGTTGGAGCCAATGTGTATCGGAAATCAGCAACAAGGAGATCTGAATCCCCAATAAATGTAACCGCATCTTCGTTGCTCGTTCGTCCCCCTGTTGGATTTCCTGAAAGCATATAGCTCCCTACACGCCAGCTTTGGTTTAGGCCAATATCGCCGCCAATACGAGCAAAGGCAGACCACTGGCGCAATATTTCACCATCTCCGCCACCTAATGGAAAATCATCGCCCCGGAATGATCCGCCACCAACCTCTGCATATATGTCGGTTGGTAAAATGTAAGATGCTTCTACGCCATCATCATTGAAGGATTTGTTGAGAAATACCCGGTAAGGTAGTGGGCGATCCGCAAAATCATCTGAATGAGCGTGGTGTTCGTTCAGATATCCCAACGTCCAAAATGCCCTGCCCATTTTGACAGCGAGACCAGTCGGTAGACCAGAACCAGGTAGGGTCATTCCATAAGCTTCTTCCAGTTCCACTATGTCTGAACCATCCTCGCGGACGATAGCAGCTGTCATGCTCCCATAAAATTTATCATCTACGCTGGCCGAAAAATTAATCTCGGACTCATCTACCTGTATTCCCTCGCGGCTCCGTTCACCTTCCTCACCAACGCCGAATCCAGCAAACTCTGATGTTGCTGCCGAGAACTCGGTTAACTTTCCGTTGAGAACGATGCCCACTGAAGGATTGAATTGGTTATCATAAATTGCCCTGGTCTCGACAGGGTTCGTTTGGTTATCTGCCTTCGACGAGGCAATATTCCAGGTTAATGCCGTTGTAACGGCGGCGAAAATCAGATGTTTTGTATACATTTTTCCCTTCCGTAAAGTTTTAGTCTCATCCCTACCTCTTGGGAATAAAACGAGTTTACTGTGTTTGAATAAGGCCAGTTCTTAGTAAAATTTGTTCCAAAGTGTATGCAGAAGTGCGGTGATAAACTGATTGCTAGTTCATATCGTCTCTGCCGCACACGACGAACACACGCCCTCCGACTCCATCACTAACTCTTCCATCCGAAATTTGGCAGCGCGGGCGATTCCACCTAAAGAAGTTTTCGCAGCATCCAGGGTTGTTTCAGCCACCGAACTGCAAGTACGGCAAATTAGGAAAGCAGGCGTGTGTTCTTGTGTCGGGTGGGTACAGGAGATAAATGCGTTCAGCCTTTCAATCTTATGGGCTAGGCCGTTCATTGTAAGAAACTCCAGAGCTCTGTATGCCAAGGGGGGTTGCGAGCCAAAACCATCTTCCCGTAGTCTCTCCAGTATCGTGTACGCGCCAATGGCACGATGTTCTTGTACTAGGATTTCCAATACTTTCCGACGAGTGGGAGTGAATTGCAATTTTGCATTTTTACAATATTCCTCCGCTGTGCTAATTGCGTCGTCGATGCAATGGGAATGCTCATGCTCCTTAAGAGCAACTGGAGTGGTGGCTGTAGTAACGTTCTTAGAGGTCTTTGATTTGGGCATGCATCTATCGTATTAATATGTTATCTATATGTTATGTTATAATATAACACTTTTGAGGACTATGTCTAGAATGTCAAAGATATTTTTTCCCTTCTCGTTAATGCTCTGCCTTTGGAACGGTTTGTTGTTGGGCGTATTAGCTAACGCTCCTGTTTTGGGTTCGGCGGCTCGTGCTGAGGAAATACGCCAGTTGGATAGCCATGAACATGGTGTTGGGGAGCTTAACCTAGCAGTAGATGGAAGCATCGTTGCTATCGAACTTCGTGCGCCGGGTGCTGATATCGTAGGTTTTGAATACGTCGCCAAGAGTTTTGACGATCGACTTACTGTAAAAAAAGCTCTGAAAAGTCTTTCTCATCCACTTGAGTTATTTCTCTTTCCCGACTCCGCGGAGTGCAGGGTGACAGAGGCTGAGGCTCATCTTGAAACTGAGGGGGCCCACGACGATCATGGGGCCCACGACGATCATGGGGCCCACGACGATCATGGGGCCCACGACGATCATGGGGAAAGCCCTGTGCATAGTGAATTTCACGCTACCTATACGCTAGTCTGTAATAATTTGAGTGCTCTTACAGAGTTTACATTTGAGTATTTTGATACGTTTGAAAATGCGCTTGAATTGGAGGTGCAAGTCCTATCAGACACTGGTGCGCACGCCTTCGAAGTGAAGCGCACCAATCCCACGCTTGATCTCCGTGGAATTTTCTAATTTTGTCTGACGCCGCCATTATTAAGTTAAATGATGTTCGGTTTCGTTGGCCGGGGTGGCCGCCTTTTTCCATTTCTGTGGATGAGTTGTTGGTGCAGAAAGGAGAAAAGGTCCTCCTCTTAGGAGAGAGTGGCTCTGGTAAGTCAACGCTATTGTCTCTTATCTGTGCTACTATTCTTGCTGATAGAGGATCGGTAATGATTGGCGGTACAGAAATAAAGACGCTGTCAGGTTGGGCTCGTGATAGATTTCGAGCAGAACAGATTGGCGTGATTTTTCAGCAATTCAATCTATTGCCATTTGGTTCAGTGTTGGACAACATTCTCTTGCCTCTAAGATTTGCTCCGACACGTCGGAGGAATTGCCATGATGCTCCGAGGAAAGTTGGGGAGCTTTGCCAAGATTTGGGGCTGCCGAATAATATTGAGAATGCAAGGGCCGGAAACCTTAGTGTGGGGCAACAACAGCGTGTGGCGGTGGTTCGCGCCCTGATTGGCCAGCCGCCAATCCTTATTGCTGACGAACCCACGTCCTCGTTGGATGAGGCGAGCCAAGATAATTTCCTAGAGGTGCTTTTTGAGCAGGTTCGCGCTTACAACTCCACACTGTTAATGGTCAGCCATAATCCGCGTTTAGCTGAAGGGTTTGATAGGGTTCTTCACATGTCGGAGATCGTGAATGTCGAGAGGGCGCTAGTATGATCTTTCGGCTTGTTGTTGGTTCTCTNATNGCACGGGGTGTTACAGTAGCTATGACAGTTCTCTCAATAGGATTGTCCGTTGCGTTATTTCTTGGNGTCGATAAGGTAAAAANCGGAGCGAAGGCCAGTTTCTCAGATACTATTTCGGGAACCGACCTTATCGTTGGCGCCCGTTCAGGGTCGGTTCAACTGCTTCTTTATTCTGTATTTCGTATTGGCAATGCGACCAACAACGTAACTTGGGAAAGTTATCTGGACTTGAAGGCTAGACCTGAAGTGGAATGGATAGTGCCTATTTCCCTTGGCGATAGTCACCGCCAGTTTCGGGTCATGGGGACCAACGTGGCTTTCTTTGAACATTACAAATACCGCCAGGGAAGAGCTTTAACATTCCAAGATGGTATGGTTATGGAAGATCTCTTCGATGCAGTCATAGGCTACGATGTCGCCAAAGTTCTGAGTTACGCTGTCGATGATCCAATTGTTGTAGCACATGGTCTTGCCTCTTTTACCGAACACAAGGATCAGCCTTTCCGCGTTTCCGGTATTTTGGAGAAGACCGGTACCCCAGTGGACCGAACCGTGATTGTTGCCATGGAGGCAATTGAGGCAATCCATGTTGATTGGAAAGGCGGAGCTAAAATCCCTGGGCAGACGACCCCGGTTGAGGTAATTCGCCAGATGGACCTAACTCCGGGTGCTATAACAGCCGCACTTGTTGGTGTGGAGAGCCGGTTGCAGACATTTAGTCTTCAGCGTGCTATCAACCAATATCCAGAGGAGCCATTGCTGGCAATCCTACCAGGCGTTGCATTGCAGGAGTTGTGGGGAATAGTTGGCATCGCGGAGAGTGCTCTGCTAGCAGTTTCCGTAATGGTTGTTATTACGGCACTGATTGGAATGATGGCCACCGTTTTTTCTAGTTTACATACCCGTCGCAGGGAAATGGCCATCTTTCGTGCTATGGGTGCCAGTCCTGTCGCTATCGTCGGGCTTTTGGTTTTGGAAGCAATTCTTACAACCGCAACTGGTTCGTTACTGGGATTGGGGTTCTTGTATCTTGGGCTATTTATTGCCCAACCGATGATTGATAGTGCGTTTGGTTTGTTTCTTCCTATTCAGGCCCCGGCTGGGCGGGAGATGCTTGTTTTATTTGCCGTTATTTTAGCTGGCGCGGCTGTTAGCTTAATTCCAGCCCTACGTGCCTATCGCCTTTCGTTAGCCGATGGTATGATGGTGAGGACATGAACGATCTTACACAAAGAAAATGGCTAGCTCTGTTATTGTTTTGTCTTGTAATTCCGCAGGCACTTCAGGCCGCCCCTCCATTGGAGATTTCGTGGGATGATCTTATACCGCCGGGTGTGCCCTATGCGGAGATCATCGGCGAAGGGGACCTCGACATCGAGAACGATTATTGGCGCAATCCGGTCTACGATGCTAACGCCACTAAATTGAATGAGGAATTGGACGGAGCATATATTCGTATCCCAGGCTTTATTATTCCTCTTGAACTTGAGGCGACAGGGGTAACGGAGTTTGTTCTCGTTCCATATCTTGGTGCTTGCATACACGTGCCGCCTCCACCGCCAAATCAATTAGTGTTTGTGCGCACTACCACCCCGTGGCCAAGCGACGATCTATGGAGCCCCGTTTGGGTAATCGGAAAGATGAGTACAGAATTGATGACCACAGAGGTTGCTGAGACAGGTTATGCATTGCAGGCAGAGAACATTGAGGTTTACGAATGGGAATCAGGAGCCTTGCCGAGGGCACAAAAACCATTTTTGGTGCTCTTGCAGGATTTGATGAAGTTTGCCAGAGGGAACTGAAGTAAAATCGTAAACAATTTGTAGCTTTATAACTTTTTGGGCTAGTTCACCGTTCATTGACATAAGCCTCGGTGGGCTAGAGGATTTTTCGAGGTATGCAAATTTTATTCGGCTGTCTGAATGAAGCTGGCTGTAGTAGGATGTTTGGATCAAAATATCGATTAATTTAGAAGAGTGAGAAAATGCCGCATAACGTGAAGATTCCTGATTACGTGATGGAGAGGATTATGGCTAAGCGGGGAAAGCTCAATGTATTTGAGCGCTTTGACCCCAGTAAAACTGCCTTTTTGATTATCGACATGCAAAATTTTTATGTGGCTGAGGTCGATACGGCCCAATCGATAGTGCCAAATATTAATAAACTAGCGGGTGCTTGCCGCGAGAAAAAAGTCCCGGTCATTTGGGTAATAATGAGTGTCGCAGAAAAGGAGGGTGCTCCCAGTTCATGGCCACTTTACCACGAGTACTTCTTTACCTCTGCCAAGGGAGAAAATCATTTAACTAAGTTATCTCCTGGAAACTGGGGCCATGAAATATACAAGGAGCTAGATGTCCAACCACAGGATCAAATTGTCTCAAAGAAGAGGTTTAGTCCGTTTATAGTGGGGTCATCAAATTTGCATGAGCAATTACAAGAAATGAATATTGAGAACTTAATCGTTTCGGGCACTGCGACAAATATGTGTTCTGAATCGACTGCTCGCGACGCAATGATGTTGGACTATAAGGTAGTTATGGTGGAGGATGCCAATGCAGCTAGATACGATGATGACCATTTGGCGGGGTTAACCTCTTTCTATCAAAGTTTTGGTGATGTTCGAAGCACTGACTCTACCATTTCCATGTTAAAATGATTATCGGATGCTCAAGATAGCCAACGAATTACCCAAGGTTAGTTACTTGGAAAATTCCCTCTATTTCGATTGGTTGCCGATCTACTAGGCCACTTACCCCGATAGATGAACGAGCATGCCGACCAATTGTAGGCCCAAAAACTTCATAAAANAGATCAGATGCTCCATTTAAGACAATGTTTTGCCGTTCAAAATCGGGGTGTGCATTTATCATTCCCACAATTTTTATAACCTGTGCGACACGGTCCAGATCTCCCAAATGATGTTGAATGGTCGCGAGCATTAATATAGCTAGGGCCTTGGCGGTTTCCTGAGCCTCTTCTTCCGTGATGTCTACGGCAACTTTGCCACGACGCTTAACGCTATCATCATGGAGTAGCGCTGCCCCATGCCCAGACAGATAAAGTGTGTTGCCTGACAAAACTGCACTCGTTCTGTTTTGGCTTGGCAGTATAAGCGGTTCTGGTAGCCTTATACCTAGTTNTTGTAGGCGGCGTGCTATTTTTCCCAACCTAATTTCCTCTTTTTCTGATAACATCCTATCGAAATTTAGACGACAGATGTACTTCTCTCTGGTTTGGTACAAAACACTCAAAATCTAATATCGGATCAATGGGCGTCACCCATATTATGAAAAAGTTATCTGATTTTTCGCTTGAAGCAAAGATAGAAACTGTGGGCAGTCCCTTGGATATGTTGCGGAACGCGTCTCTGGGCCCTTACCAGTTTCCCATTCAATCTGAATTTACAAATTGGCGGGACGAGCAAGAGGCATGGCGGAAAACTGCGGTGTTGTTTGATCAGTCATATCANATGACGGATCATTACATTGAAGGGCCTGATACACGCAATTTTATCGANTCCCTTGCTGTGAATTCGTGTNAGAACTGGTCTCGGGACGTNGCNAAACAGTTAGTGTTTTGTAACTATGACGGTCGNGTTGTTGGNGATGGGATTATGTTTATTTTAGAAGAGGAAAAGGTAAATATAGTTAACAAACCCATAAATCGAAATTGGGTACAGTTTCATGCTGAGACCGGCGGNTTCAATGTAGAAACTATGACTGATAGCAGAGCTCTAGATAACCTCGGATCCAGGTTAAATTACCGTTTTGAGGTTCAAGGTCCTAACGCCTGGAGTATTCTTGAAAGGTTGAATGGACAACCCCTTCCGGATTGGAAGTTCTTTAGGATGGGGGAAATTCGAATAGCCGGTAGATCCGTTCGCGCCCTTCGCCACGGTATGGCCGGGGCAGTGGGTCTAGAGCTCTTTGGTCCGTTTGAAGAAAAAGAAGAGATTAGAGGAGCCATAATGGAGGCAGGGAGGGATATGGGCCTGTTGGCGGCCGGATCCAAGACTTACTCTACCGTAGCTCATGAGTCGGGGTGGTTCCCATCTCCCATGCCAGCAATATATTCTGGTGACAGTATGAAAGCGTATAGGGAGTGGTTGCCGGGAGATGGTTTTGAGGCCAACATATCTCTTGGTGGGAGCATGGTTAGTGACGATATCGAAGATTATTACCTGACCCCTTATGAACTCGGCTACGGGCATATTGTGAACTTTGACCATGATTTTATAGGCCGTAAATCTTTGAAAGATATGCGTGGCGGCAATCACCGGAAGAAGGTGACACTGAAATGGCATGAGAAAGATGTTATGAAAGTGTTCGCTAGCCTCTACTCTGAAGGTGATCGGTATAAATTTTTAGATTTGCCTGCTTCCCACTATGCGACACTTCCGTATGACCTTGTAGAACGGGATGGTAAAGCGATCGGTATTTCCCACTATCCCGTGTATACTGCAAATGAACGCAGCTGGATTTCTTTAGCTATTCTTGACCAGGAGTGGACCGACCCCGGCACCGAGGTCTCGGTATTGTGGGGCGAACCGGATGGTGGGACCAATAAACCTACCGTTGAGCGTCACATTCAAATAGGAATTAAAGCTACAGTTTTCCCTTGTCCTATTTCGAAAACAGCGTTCACAGGGTATAAANTTTGATAAATTGGGAATAACGAGAAGTTATGCTGAATAACACTGGATGATAGGGCTCTGTTAGGCGTCACACGCTGTAGATGGCAGGGTANAATTAACATGCAATGCCTAAAAAAATATCTAATTTTTACTTCTCTGATTATTGGAATTACTCTCCAAGGATCCTTTGTTTTTGCAGAGAGCTTAAAGTTAGTGACGAATTGGGGGACTGCATCATATTCCGTTTCCCGTACGCTAGACTTTGTTGAGAATTTCAACTCGAGCATCGCTGCTCAAAAAGTGGGCTTGGAAATAGTATTTGTGGGCGGTCCAGAAGTTACTCCTGCTACACAGCAGCTAATGGCCCTCACCAATGGGATGTTTGATCTTTTATTCGGATCAGCAGGATACTATGTGGGTACCGTTCCAGAAGCTTATGCTATTTATGGAAGTTCGATAACGCCNATGACTGCTCGGCAAACGGGCGCNACAAAATTACTTGATAGTATTTATATTAAGAAGGCCAATGCCCATGTGCTTGGTTGGGTTGCGGCTGGAGTTGGATATCACATCTGGCTAAGAGAAGAACCACGCCTTAATGAGGCAGGGTTGCCTAACCTGGATGGTCTTAAAATGCGGTCTTCTGGGTTTTATAAATCATGGCTTGCGAGTTATGGGGCCACCAATGTGATGGTGCCAGCGCCAGATATTTACACATCGTTGGAGCGTCATATGGTGGATGGCGCCGCGTGGCCAGGACTTGGAATTACCGATTATGGATTCGAAAAATTTTTGGGCTACCGGATAGACCCCCCAGTTTGGCAATTTGATAACTTGTTGTGGATTAACAATGATAAATGGAATGGGCTCAATGAAGAGCAGAGAAAAGTATTAACTGAGAGTGTCGTTGCCTTCGAAGAGATTGCGTATCATTACTATAAAAATCTGGCAACTGAAGAACGTCTCAAAGTGGAAGCATCTGGAGTTAATTCTTTTCGAATGAGCAGTGAGGCCGAAAGACTTTATGTGGATTCGGCCCAAGACTTGCAATGGGAGCAAGTCAAAAAGTTAGCTCCAGAGAATTATGAGGCCTTGCGCAAGGCAATGAACACTTCAAATTAGGGCAATTATACTTGCTATCGTATGCTTACAATAAGTTGATATTTGGTTTGGCAGGCGCTGCTGGCTGCATGTTGATCGGTGTATTCATTTTAATTATTTCAGATGTATTTATTAGGACGCTTGGGCTTCGGCCATTTGAATTTGTAAGCGCAGTGTCCGAATATTTATTGTTGTACATGACTATGTTTATGGCGCCTTGGTTGGTTCGTACAGGTGGACACGTAAAAATAGGCTCATTTCTTTTGTATATGCCGACGAAATTAAGTTCGTTCCTGGAACGAATTGTTCTTTTTGTTTGCTGTGTTTTGTCTGTTCTAGCCGCGTGCTTGGCCGCCCAACTTGGATACGATTGCTGGCACCGGGGCCTATTAGATATCCGTTCAGTTGTAATACCGCGCTGGCTACTTTTTTTCCCTTTAGTATTGGGGTTTGGCTTATGCGCAGTGGAATTTTTGAAAATCATTCCGCAGAGTGGGCGCCATAAAGAAACTGATTCGTAAGTTGAGTTAGGTAAACCATTATAATGCCTACAAAGTTAATAAAAGCAGGGGTGTAGTGCATGGATGGTTGGGTCTTGTCCGGGGCATTGGCGCTATTCTCCGCGATTACCTTGATGTTTTTATCCGTTCCGGTTGCATTTTCGTTCCTGCTTGTGAGTGCTCTGGGCATGTATCTTGTAGCGGGTTGGGCAGGTGTAGTTCAGGTGGTTGCCAATGCTAGCGTTTCTGTGACTCATTTTGCGTTTTTACCTATTCCGCTCTTTCTCCTTATGGGTGAGCTTTTTTTCCACTCTGGCGTTGCTAATAAAGTTTTCGATTCTGTCGATATATTGATAGGTCGAATGCGAGGAAGGCTTTCGTATTTAACTATTTTTGGTGGTACTGGTTTTGCGGCTTTAACTGGAACCAGTATGGGGAACACTGCGATGCTGGGTTCCTTGTTAGTACCGGAAATGACCAAGCGTGGGTATAAGAAATATATGTCGCTCGGGCCTATACTTGGCGTTGGTGGCTTGGCGATCCTCATTCCTCCGTCGAGTCTGGGTGTTTTGCTGGGCAGTCTTGCTCATGTTGATATAGGCCGCTTATTGATAGCGGGAGTTGTCCCGGGCTTGATTCTTGCCGTTTGTTATTTGGTCCTCGTGTACGTAATGGTGCGTCTCAATCCTGACTCAGTTCCCAATGATCTGGGTGAAGACCGGAGCATTGCACTTAAAGTAAAGGCCGTCGCCACATATTTAATTCCCGTGATTAGTGTGATTTTTGTAGTAATTGGTTTGATCCTTTTTGGAATTGCTACTCCGACAGAGTCAGCGGCATTTGGTGTATTAGGAATTTTGGTAATTGCAGTGGCATTGGGAGACCTTACTTGGCAGGCTATACAAAAAGCTCTTAAGGGAACCCTGGAGGTGACGGGCATGTTGTTGCTCGTGGTCATTGCATCCTCGACCTTTTCTCAATTATTGGCTTTTTCTGGAGTAACGTCCGGTATGGTCAGTCTTGTTAACGGGCTTGAATGGTCACCACTTACTATGGTGGTGCTCATGTTTATTATTTTATTGTTCATGGGCATGTTTATGGAGCAAGTGTCCATAATGATGCTAACTATACCTATATTCTTTCCAGTTGCGAGTGCGCTTGGTTTCGATTTGGTGTGGTTTGGTATAGTTATGCTCTTGGCTTTGGAAATGAGTGGAATAACTCCTCCGTTTGGGCTTAATCTTTTTATTTTGTTGGGCGTGGCCCCAGAAGGTACTTCCATGAAGGAGGTGGCCTTGTCGGGACTGCCGTTCCTGTTATGTGGGGTTTTGCTTTTTGCTCTGTTGGTGTGGTTTCCCTCAGTAGCCCTTTTTCTTCCGTCCCTTATGAATAACTAATTTTTGGGTGCGTTGAGGACCAATGGTGTTGGCCAAAAAGGGGCGCATTAAAGCATCACTTCATATGTAATCCTCCACTTTTCGTTGGGTAGGTCCAGTAGAGTAGCGGGCAATTGGCCGTGAGGGCCATTGGTCTTTGTCAGTCATTTCAATTGAAATATTATGTTTAAGGGAGCGGCCTAAAATTGGATCGCTAAGTTCTACCACAAAAGTTTCTGTTAGATGCGTCCATGGTCCTAGACAGATAACCGTTAACCCGCGTGGCATTTTATTCTTAACCCCTTGCACTAGACTTATAGCGTCTTTGGGAAGTTCTGTCTTGTGCAGGGGGAGCCCGTTTAGTGTTAGTTTTTCCTGGTGTTTGCTGACGGTACTGAAGCGCCAGGCTTTGCGTGCAAGGTTGATAGGCCCATCTTTGAGTGCGGCTCCGGGACTAATGATAAGGCCGCCACCGAGGGAAGTGAGAGCATAAAGGGGCGCTATTTTATTTTCCTTCATCGATTGTTGAAAATAGCTCGACGTAAGCAGGTTTGTAGATGTAGGAATCAATTCAGGCTGTTTGTAATTTAACACCCGATCAATAAGTACATCTGGAGTGGTGATTTGGCCCTTTGATCCTTCAATATGAGGCTTGTATAAGAAAAAGCTCATTTGTCACCCCGTACATTGTAGTTGGTTATGGTATTGGCGCCCAAGATATTTCCCGGATTTCGCCAAGTTCTCGTGGCATTTTCTTCCAGCTTTTGCCGCCGTCGTTACTGCGAAAGATTTGGCCGAAGATAGTTGCTGCAAAAATTAATAACGGATTGGCCGGATTGGTGGCAATTGACCATATGGTGCTGTTTACGGGTTCTGGAACATCTGCACGCCACCAAGTTTGGCCAAAGTTTGAGCTGTATAAGAGCATTCCCGTCTCCCCAGATGGCCTATCCCCAACAGATGCAATCACGAATCCAGAGTCGTCGGGCCGGTGAACTAGACTACGGAAATATACAAAGGGAGTCTCAGGAGTTTCTAGGTGCTGCCATGAATCACCGTTATTTATTGATTTATGGATCCCATCTTCGGTGGAAACCAGGATCGTGCGTTTGGAACCCTTATTATAAAAAACTAGGTCATGGGTGTCGTTATCGCGTAGTCCTGTAGTTAGTAACTTCCATGTTTGTCCTCTGTCATCCGACCTAAAAACACCATCAATTTCCACTGTCACCCAAATAGTGTCTTTTTCGTCGGGATCAAAGTTAATAGAGGTTACTCTTGGAGTATTGATAAACCAACATTCGGTTGCAGAATCAAAATGTGAACGTACCCAGCTCTCACCATCATTAGTTGAAACAAAAATTTCACTGGGTCGGGTTCCACATAAAATGGTATTAGGATCACGTGGATCACGGGCAATTTTCAAAATATGCAGGTTATCCATGGGTGATGGTATATAATCAAATCTCCCAGTTTCTTGAGTGTAACGATAGAGGCCTTGGTCAGTCCCTGCCAGCAATTCACCTGGCCGCTCGTTGTGGGTATTGAGGGACCAAACACGTGCCTCATTGTAGAGACCTTGGGTTGGAGTGATGAGGCGCGACCAATTGATCCCTTGATTTTGGCTAAACCATACACCTTGCATTGTGGCAGCATAGGCTTGGACCTTCATGGGCATATTTCTTTCTTAAAAGGCGTCGGATCCAAGGTTATTATACCGCAGGGCATGGGAAGAGCATTCTAAAAAATGCGAAATTTTTTCTATGGTACGCTACTGATATAAAATTTTAAACACACAGAAATTTTTTAGAATTTTAAGATAATATTCTATTTGGGAAAGAGTCCCTCTGGCTGGCTCGAATTAATCCTGAAGATAGATTTTTGAGGCTATGTTTACTGTTTTATGTGATTAATGCTATGAACTATTAATAAAATGTTTCATTAATTTCCTTCCAAAGGAGAGCAAAAATTAGTGCTGATAAAAAAACGGCTTTAGTGATTAGTGCGCATGCAGCTGATTTTGTGTGGCGCTGTAGCGGAGCTATCGCCTTGCACCAGAATAAGGGTTACGAGGTCACCGTTGTGTGCCTATCGTATGGGGAGCGTGGCGAGAGTGCCAAGCTATGGAAGGCAGGAAATACACATTTGGATGAAGTTAAAGATATACGGCGCAGGGAGGCGGAGCAAGCAGCGCAGGCGTTGGGCGCTCATGATATACAATTTTTAGATCTCGGAGATTATCCACTGGACCTAAGTCAGGACGCCAAGTTTAAACTCGTTGATATTGTCCGAGAGGTTCAACCAGAGTTTATGCTGACCCATTCCCAGTATGACCCATATAACACTGACCACATGTCCACCAGTAAGTTTACCATGGAGGTGCGCATGATTGCACAAGCCTGGGGACATAATCCGGGCCAAAAGGTATTGGGTGCGCCCCAATTGTACCTATTTGAACCTCATCAGACGGAACAAATGGGATGGGTTCCTAATGTGCTGCTTGACATAACTGAAGTCTGGGAAAAGAAAAGAGCTGCGATAGAATGTATGGACGGACAAAAGCATCTTTGGGATTATTATACAAACCTTGCCCAAAATAGAGCTAACCATTTTCGACGCAATGCGGGTGGGCAAGCTGGAGGTGGTTCAGCTGATTACGCCGAAGCATTCCAGGCCATCTACCCACGGTGTGTAAAGCAACTTTAGTAATAAAGGGAGCTGGTGGTACCAGTTAGTGAACGAGAACAAACTTTGGGTAGGTTTGGAATCATACAGTCTAGTAATGTTGGGGTACGAAAATGAGAGATGGGATTCCCTGCATGTGGATGAGAGGTGGCACCTCTAAGGGCGGCTATTTTTTGGCAGACGATATTCCTAAAGATCCCTCGGAACGAGATGAGTTACTTCTAAAAGTTATGGGCTCCCCTGACGATCGCCAAATTAATGGGATGGGTGGGGCGGATCCCCTGACATCTAAAGTAGCGGTGGTCTCTAAGTCTAAACGTCCTGGAATAGACGTAGACTATTTATTTTTACAGGTTTCTGTGGATCGCCCTCTCGTTTCAACTGCGCAAAATTGTGGAAATATTTTAGCTGGCGTAGGTCCTTTCGCTATAGAGCGTGGCTTAAAATCTGCCAAGTCCGGTGTAACTAGAGTGTCTATATTTATGGAGAACACAGGACAGGTAGCTTTGGCAACGGTAAAGACTCCCAATGGACAGCCTTCCTATGAGGGTGACGCAAGTATAGATGGGGTGCCGGGTACTTCCGCTCCAATACTCCTGGAATTTAAGGATACCCAAGGTTCCACCTGTGGTGCCTTGCTTCCAACTGGTCAACCAAAGGACGTGGTGGAAGGCAGGGAGGTAACCATGATAGACAACGGTATGCCATGTATTATTCTTCGTGCCAAAGATGTGGGGTTGAGTGGTTATGAGGGGCGCGAGGAATTAGAAGGGAACTTAGAACTCAGGGAGATTTTGGAAAAAATTCGCCTCCATTGTGGGCATAGAATGAATTTAGGGGATGTAAAAGATAAAACCGTACCCAAAGTCATTATGGTCAGTTCGCCCAAGCGCGGGGGCGCTATTTGTACACGTAGTTTTATTCCCCATCGGTGCCATGCAAGTGTGGGGGTACTTGCAGGGGTGACAGTCGGAACTGCCGCCTTGCTAGAGGGTTCTTCAGCCAGTGAACTGGCAGTACTATCTGGAGGGAATAATAAAACCGTCGGGATAGAGCATCCAACCGGCATGATGACTGTCGTTGTCAGCATGAATAAAAACGATGTGGAAAGTGCCGCGGTGCTTCGGACAGCAAACAAGTTAATGGATGGGCTGGTTTTCTAATCTTGCCTGGCCAGACGGCAGGTGGGAAACAGGTCCCGATTGTGGAAAACTGGAGTATCTATCCGATAGTACAAAGCGTCCGCGACATCGGTAGAGTATAACATATTATAATATTTTACGTTGACAAAATAAAATAAGTCACGTTTGATGTTCTAATATATTTAAAATATGTATATAATTCCTTCTTCATTATTGTTTGAGGGAGAATGACATGTTTGATTTGATAAAAACCACCTTGATAGCGATGGCGGCCAGTGCATGTCTGGCAGCGTCGGCAACCGCTGCGGGGCTTCAGCTGGAACCTGTTGGGTCGGTGAATCTTGAAATGCATAGCACTGGAATCATTGACAACCAGAGGATTACGGGAACCTTTATGGGCGGCACCATAACTTTGGGGGGTGGCCAGGGCACCGTACAGGGGTGTATCGAAGATGGCTATGTTAGCGAAAAAGGGAATATAGAGTTTGACTTGCGTTGCCATGTAACCATGGATGATGGCGCTATTTTACTCATGAGTTATGGTGGAGTAATCGTACAAACCCCTACCTTCTGGGATGCACTCTTTGGGGAAGGAGCCTCTCCTGGAAATGGAATTAGTTATTGGGTGAGTAGAAAAAAAATGAGGACCACCAGCGAAAAATATTCTTGGGTTAACGACTATATAATTGTTGGCGATGGGAAGTTTTTAAAAGGCCCATCAGAGGCAGGGCCTGGCCAAGTAGTTTATGACTTATATAGGATTAAACAGTAGGTCTATGTAAAGGAACCGTGGCGATACGGTGCTTTCGCCACGGTTTTCTTTTTTGATTCTTCGCAATATTTCCACTAGTTTTTTTCTTATATTTGTGTTGAGGTGCTCGACGGATGGTCGTAGTAGAGCGCATTATTTTCCAATAAAACTTTTTAATCCCTCCATAAGAGACGCATTTCATGCGTCCTAATGATATGGGTAATTTTTCTTAGTGTGATCCTGAATATTACCGGTATTACGAGGTTGTCATCTGCGAATATGGTGATACTAGTAGTCAAATTATGCCTTAGTTCCGTTTCGATTATCTTTGTGGAGGTGTTTAAATGTCTAACTTGGTGAGGTTAATAGGAATTACTGTAGTGGGAATGATATACGCGGGTAGTGCAACAGCTGCGACGGTTAGTTGTATGTTTATGTCTGAGACGCAAATTACTAAAGATGGCGAGTGGTTAAAGACAGAAACAGATTTCATGAAGCTAATGGATATATTTGGGGATGGTCTGGAATTGCCGCTTGAAAATTCATTGCTGGGACAGCTAGACACGCAAGAACCTTTCCTTGCGGGTGAGACAGATAGGGGAAAGGTATACCTGATGGGTAGCGAAATGGGAGTCGAAGGAAAAAACATTTCTATAGAGGGTAATGTCATTACAATTTACGACGGGATGTGTGACATAAATTTTGGGTAACGAGTGTGTAAATGACGTCTGTACCTGGGGGTGCAATGAGTAAAATTAATAAAGTAGAGCGATTGAGTTACAGTGGGGGGCTTTTGGGGTTAATTTTTGCAAGCTCAAGGGGTAAGCTTGACGCTAAAGTTAAAGAAATGAACGAGGATGGCTGGAACGTTCACTTTATTCATCCTGATCAACCAAATTTACTAATTTGGTTGCTTCGATTTCTCATCCTTATATTTACTCTTGGCCTCTGGACTATTGGAAATAGTGAGCTATTGGTGTTCGAAAAGGAGAATATAGGCCAGTAAAAGTCTTTCTTTTTTGATATGAGGGGGAGGTTGGCTGGGCCTTATGTTCGTCACTTAAGAAGCAGGCTCTTTTCAATAGGAATAAAGGTTGTGGCCGCGTTGATTAGAGAATTGGCCGTTAGGCCCGGTACACCAAAAACTTCACTTTGCGTGTTGTATGAAGTTTTAATCTCCTTCAGTAATAGATCAAAATCGCCGTCGCCAGATGCCAGAATAACGACGTCGGAGTTTTGGGCATATTTCATTACGTCGATCGCTATCCCTACATCCCAATCACCTTTGGTGGAGCCATCACCTCTTTTGATGAAGGGTTTTAGTTTTACCTTGAATCCTATACCCCTAAGAATATTTTGGAATTCTGTTTGTTTTTTGTCTCCGCGAAAGGTGGCATACGCTATAGCCGTCACTACCTCTCTTTCTCGAGTAACTAGCGCCCAGAATTTATTATAATCAAAGTTCTGACCATAGCTTTGTTTCGTAGTGTAATAAATATTTTGAACGTCAACAAAAATAGAGGCTGTTTTCATAATTGTTCACAGTATTATTCTATATGCGAAATAAATCCCTGCAGGTTTTGAGATGGTTAACCGCGCACTTTTGAGAGCTTAAGAACAGAGCTCCAGGGATCGGGCATTTCGCCTATCGGAGTGTCGATAAGTACTGGAGCCTCCATTTTAAAGGCTTCCTCTAGACGGTCTTGCAAAGCTTGGGGAGAAGTGGCACGGAGCCCCACCACACCAAAAGACTCGGCAAGTTTCGTGAAGTTTGGGTTTGTTAGATCACTAGCAATGGTCCGGTTTCCGTAACGTAATTTTTGTATGCGTTGGACGTTGCCAAAAGCGCCGTCATTAAAAACAACGGCAACTAAATTAATTCCATGACGAACAGCTGTCGACATCTCCTGCACGTTATACATAAAGCCACCATCACCATTTATGGAAAGTACAGGTACGTTTGGACGGGCTACTTTTACGCCCAATCCCGTAGCATATCCCCAGCCCAGAGTCCCTTGATAACCGGAGCCGATAAAACTTCTTGGGCTATAAACTGGCATGGCGTAGCGGCTGATGTAGCTGACCTGTGTTAACTCATCAATGAAGATGCCGTTCTCAGGTAGGCCGTTTCTAATGGCTTTGACGTAGGCTAGCTGGGGGGCCAGTGGGGCAAGCTTTTTGGTTGTTCTGGCACGAGCTTCATCAAGTTCTTCTCTGCGAGAACTGCGGATAGAATTGTGTTTAGGTAGGGCCACTGCAAGGGCGCTAAGAACCGATGCTGCATCGCCCACTATTCCTATCTCAGGCCTGCTAATGCGGCTCATTTCCTCTTGTGATAGGTCAATGCGGATGATTTTGAGTTCTTTATCTACCCCCCAACGTTGTTGATGCGGTTGCATACGGGTTCCAACGCCAAGTACCACGTCTGTGTTCTTCCAGAGCTCCTCACCCGTTGGCATAGTGATGGAGAGGTGGTGGCGCGAATCCAGCACTCCACGGCCCATAAAATATGCACAAACTGGTGCTTCCAACATTTCCGCAACATGCTGGACTTCAGCGCTTGCGTCTTGTGCGCCGCCACCAACTATTATCATTGGATTCTTCGCGGCCCCTAAAAGTTTTGCTGCATCTTCCACTTTATCGATATCGACAGGCGGAGTCTCGATATCAGCCGGATGGTTTGGGATTGCAACGGGAGCTCTGCGACCCCAGACGTCTATTGGGCATTCAAGCCCGACAGGCCGTGGACGGCCTGCACCTAACTGGCGGAAGGCTTCCTGAGTGAGACGTGCTGCATCGCTTGGGCTTTCAATGCGCTCCGCCCATTTTGTCATGGTGCGCAAAATACCTATTTGGTCACGCACTTCGTGCAAGAGCCCGTAACCCCGGTCAATTGAAGCTAAGTTGATTTGGCCTAGCAACGCTAAAACTTTTGAGTTTGTGCTGTAGGCCGTTGCTAATGCTGCCGAAGCGTTGAGGAAACCAGGGCCCGGCACCACGCAAAAGGCGGATGGTTTCCCGGTTGCTAATGCGGAGCCGAGAGCCATATAGGCCGAAGCTTGCTCATGTCGGGTGTGAATTGGACGCAGTTCGTCTGTACGTGCATGCAGTGCGTCAAAGAATAAATCGTTTTGAACGCCTGGTAGACAGAATAATGTATCGATCCCATTACGGATCAAACCATCAACGACGACTTCCCCACTGGTCATAGATTTGGTCTTTGGATTTTTATCCATTTGTAGATTTCTCTATTGTTTTTATCTTATGAGAGATAAACTTGTTTTAAGTAAGAGCTACGTATAACTAACATAAAGTCGGAGATAGGCGCCAGCCATATGCAAGTTGTGCCGGGTAGCCCATTAAATAAGTGTTTTGGAGGAGCTAGGTATGTCGAATGGTTCAAAAATTGACATGAGTCCTGTAGAGGTTGCACAGGAAGTTCTTGATGGATTCAAGGGCATTCCCACGGCAACAGTATACAATGGACTCAGGACTTTTGGATCCTCGTTTTGTGTGTGTGAGGGTATTCAAAATCTGACGCCATTTGTGCCTGGTAAAGAACGATTTGCAGCGAGGGCACGTACTTTGAAATTTATGCCCTTTCGGCCAGATATTGCGAGCGAGAATACGGGAGATGTTAATTCCCCAGAATATCGTGCCATGGGACGCTGTGGTGCGGGAGATGTGCTGGTTGCAGACATAGGCGGACGGGTTCAGGACGTCGTGGCTGGGGACGTAAAATTGTTGCAGCTCGCGATAAATAATGCGGATGGGGCGGTGATAGATGGCGCTATCCGAGACCTAGATGTGCTTCTGGATGAGAATTATGGACTAACAATTTATGCTAAGGCACGTAGTTTTCACGGTAATCCAAGTAGTCTCCCGGCGGAAGAAAATGTTCAAATTCAGTGCGGAGGAGCCTTAGTGCGTCCGGGTGACGTAATGGTTGGGGATAATGACGGAGTTCTCGTTGTTCCCTCATGGTTGGCGGGAAAGGTTTTAGAGTGGGCTGTCGAGCATGAGGGGGCAGAAAATTTGGTCAAAGAAAAGATAAAAGAAGAAAAGGCTATACCTGGGAAGTACTATCCACCCACCCAGGAAACAATAGAAGAGTGGAGAAGAAAGAATCCAAAATAAGAATTGGCTGGTGTTTGAGCAAATTTATGTATGATGAAGTAACATTATGATTATGAGATCTTGGTTATTCGTGCCCGGAGATAGTGAGAAAAAACTAAAAAGGGCGCGAGAGAATGAGGCTGACGCACTTATTTTAGACTTGGAAGACGCCGTTTCTGATGATCGTCAGGAAATAGCACGTTCTATGGTTTGTGATTTCTTAAAAAAAAATATGGACCGATCTAGGCAAAAACTTTACGTGCGCTGCAATCCACTAGATACGGGGTTTGCTTTACCAGATTTAGCTGCGGTAATGCCAGGTCGACCAGACGGAATTTGCTTACCAAAGGTTTATTCCGCTAAGGATATTAATACCCTGTGTAATTACTTGTCGGCGTTAGAAGCAAGTGAAAATATTGAACAGATGTCTACTAAGATTTTTCCCGTTGCAACTGAAACAGCTGCTTCTGTTCTAACCTTTCATACCTATTTGGATGGAGTAAGTGAGCGTCTGATTGGGATGACTTGGGGAGCAGAAGATTTAGCTGCCGCCCTTGGGGCAAGCAATAACCGTGATCCAGATGGGGAGTATGACGAAGTATATAAACAGGTTAAGGGACTCTGTTTAGCGACTTGTCGTGCGATTGGTGTGCAACCCATTGGTGCTTTGGTGACCAATTTTCGGGATGATAAAGCTTTAGAGAATGATTGTTTGCGTGACCGTAAGGCGGGTTTTATTGGAAAAATTGCAATTCACCCCTCCCAACCACCAATTATTAATAAGGCGTTTACTCCGAGCGAAGACGAGGTTTCCCATGCAGTCCGGGTCATAGAGCTTTTCGAAGCGAATCCTGGAGTTGGAACATTAGGAATGGATGGGAAAATGTTGGACATGCCTCATTTGAAACAGGCACGGGCTATATTAGAGCTTTCAAGACAGTTAGCCGATATGGAGTAATTGAAAAGTATAGTGAGGTAGAGGGTGCCAAATGAATCTACTATTGGCACTATTATTAATTAAAAGCACCACGCATTCTTTTAATTCAAGATCAATCTAATAACAACAGGCCCCCATCAATAGTTGGGGGCCTGTTGTTTCAGCACTTCAATTTACGGCAACTCGTAATTAAAGCTTTGGTTGCAGTGCAATTCTCCATCGGTGCCAGTCCATGTACACTTCCATGGCCCACTTCCGGTGATACCTTCATATTTCCCAGTACCTCCAGCGATGACATTGACGCCTTCTCCGCCACCATTGTTTGCTGATGGGTCACCATGAAAATCTGTGAATATGCGGTCGCCGTCTGGGTCTGACCAAAAGCAATACCCTTTATTGCGCGTATCTCCACCGTTCACCAGAAAACTGTAATGACATTGGGCGGCTCCCATGTGTAGTGGGCCGCTGCCATTATCGTTATATGTAGTACCACGACAGGTTCCTGTTCCGATCATGGCTCCATCGGCAGGTTGGGCTACAAAATTGTTAGGACAGGCCCAGCCGGTATGGTAGCTGATGGTTCCAGATTTTGCCAAAGGACCATCGGCCCATGAGGCACTTGTGAATAGTGCAAGAGCGATTCCCGCAGATAAAATACTTAAAATAGTTTTCATTCTTTTTAGCTCCTCCCGAGCTTTTAATTTTAGCACCCAGATCATTGGGCAACAAACAACACCCTAACAGGGTAGCCCAAGAAACTAGTATAATTTATTGTTCTATAAAAGGTGCTAATGGATAATTTATGACTAATTCAGCACATTTTCCCGCTAAAATTGGGTGGGCGGGGAATCAGCTTATGGGGAGGGCTCTCGGCCCTCCTAGCATCACGGGAACTTTTTGGGGATTATGCAAGCTGTTACGGATATTAAACGATTTTGACTGTGGTCAGATAAAAAGAGCGCTAGTTCCGGGTCTCTTTGTTGTGTCTATAAATTTGAATATTATTGTTCTTCAGTGAAGTTTTAGCTTCCCCGTATTATTTCTATCCAAAATGTGTTGTTATAATATGGCGTCAACTTTTATCGGGGCTTTGTGAGGGATTTTTCGGGCCAAAGGCCAGCCCGTATACTACTTTAGAAATTATTTTATGGGTCAGGAGAATTTAATGTTAGGGCCGAATGAAACTATAGCCATTCTTATCTTAATTTTTGCTTTGTTAACTATTTATAAGGGTGCAAAAGTAGTGCCCCAAAGTGAACAATACGTAGTAGAACGATTTGGGAAATTCAAGGGTACTCTTAATGCAGGCCTGAACTTTATCGTTCCTTATTTGGATTCTGTTGCTCACAGAATTAGTATCTTAGAACGACAACTTCCTGAATTTAGGATTTCGGTTATTACTCGGGATAATGTAGAGGTTCAGCTAGAGGCGACGGTTTTTTATCGCATAGAGGATCCGGCTAAGTCAGTTTATAGGATAAGGGATGTTGATTTGGGTCTGAACACGAATGCTACATCTGTTGTTAGGTCGGCGGCGGGAAGGCTCGAGCTGGATGAGTTGCAGTCTTCAAGAGACTCTATGAATAGTGAAATTCAAACCAATTTGCAGAAGCCTGCAGACGACTGGGGTATTAAAATCACTCGTACTGAGATAACTGATGTAATAATTGACGAAGCTACGAGAGAAGCGCAGCGCCAACAATTAAATGCAGAACGGGAGCGACGGGCTGTAATTGCCAGGGCAGAGGGGGAAAAAAGGTCGGTGGAGTTGGCAGCAGAGGCAAAGCTTTTTGAGGCGGAGAAAGAAGCGGAGGCAATTAAAGTTAATGCCGACGCTACAGCATATTCGGTGCAGGTAAAGGCTAAAGCGGATGCAGAACAAACTAGATTACTTGCGGCAGCAATAGCAGATAATGGACAACCGGCGATTAACTTTGAGGTTATGAAACGTCAGGTTGATGCGATGGCTGAGGTGGCCGCGTCCAGGAATTCGAAAACCATCATCATGCCTACCGATATCGTTAAAGCGATAGGCTCTCTCGAAGTTCTTTTGGAATCAATTAATAATCCGAGCGATGGCGGAGAAAAGCCGTTGACTGGGCCGTGGGATAAAAGCAAATGAACACGTTGATTTACTGGATGCTTGTACCAGAGTTTTGGCTCATAGTGGGCATTCTTCTTGTTATAGTAGATTTTACCATCGGAGCTGCTCTTTTCTTATTGCCAATTGGTCTAGCAGCTATTTTGATGGCGGGTCTCCTTCTTTCTCAGGAGAATCTTTGGTTTGGGGACTTGGTTCTTTTTGAGTCGTGGAGGCAGATAATTATTTGGTTTTCCGTTCTCTCGGTAGCGTTTGTTGGGGTCATCAGATTTTTGTTTCAACGAGCGCGCCGCGGGCAACCTGACATTAATGAATATGAGTAACTAAGGCTAACCGAAAACTCACTGCACTACTTTTGTGTACCAAATTTTTGCGATTAACCATTTGTAGGGTGGTTATTTGGCTGGCTAGAGTCCAAAAATCTTATCCTAGCTACCTATAACTAGTTGAGTTAAGTTTAGCTATGGAGGGTTGCTCCCCTGACGACGTCTAAGATGTTTTTGGGCCTTTCCGGGATCTCATTTGCCCGCCAAGCAACCATTAAGTCTGGTCGGACTAATACAAAATTGGACCCGTATAGCTTGGCGGCTTCTCCATCGTCTAGAAAGAGTATTTTAACTGGTAATCCTAGTTCCTTTGCGATCTTTTTAAAATTAGAGACACGTTTATTTAATTTGTTAAAGCAAAGGAGGCTGAAATTAGGTCCTAGTAAGTCTAAAATTGATATTCCTTCTTCAAGCCAGATGTGGGGGGCCCGATGGCCTGGTCTAGCGGTAGGAGTATATATTCTTGGATCATCCTTTGGTTCAAGGGACCCGTCTTTTATTATAATGGGGGAGTCATTGTAGCGGTAACCTAAGAGAGTTCCGGAGGAAGAAATCAATTTTTCTTGTTCCCGCAGCCTTGCGGCTAAAACGTTTCGAAGTTTCTCACCTTCGTCGTTTTCCAAATCTAATTCATCACCGTACTTCATCACTTCATTGAGTTGATTAAAGCAGTCTGCAGCCTCTAGTGTGTTTCGTACCCCAATGGGTTGTCGTTCAGTACTATAGCTGCTTAGTAAATTTGGTCCACCCCAACCCTGCAACATTGCTTGAATTTTCCACGCGATGTCTATGGCATCAGATACGCCAGTGTTCATTCCAAAACCCCCAGTGGGAGTAAACAAATGGGCCGCATCACCCACGAGAAAAGTCCGCCCTTTGTCATAAATTTCAGCGGTTAGGGCGTGGGCGCTCCAGGGCTGTGTTGATAAAACTTTTATAGTGAGAGATTTCCCTAAAACGGAACTTATGGCTTCAATTGGATTAATATCCTTCCAATGTTGTCCTGCCTTAAGCTTTAGATGATAGGTGAATGTTGTGCCGCCATCCCAGTTCAAGATATAACCAGCATATTTCCGGTGTAGTGGGAAATAAATATTAGCATTTCCAAAATTGTGACTAGTCATAAAGTCAGGCGCCTTAAAGTAAATTGATATAAAGTCCGCCATGTTAGCTTGACCAGAAAGATTTATGCCAAGTTTTTCTCGAATCATGGAGCGGCCGCCATCGCAGGCGAGAAGATACTGGGTTCTTATCTTATCTTCCTTTCCGGTTTTTGTATCTTTTATCAGGCAGGTGACGCCATAATGATCCTGCTGAAAGTCAATTAATTGTGAGTGGAACCTAAAATCTACACATTTAAGGTCCCGAATAAAATTCAGAATGGTGGTTTCGACTTCATTCTGACCCGTGATAGTTTTTAAATAAGGAGACCACATATGTTCTTCTTTGGCGTATCCCCCGGGGTTTTGTATCTCACGAATTTTCTTAAAGGGAGGAAGTGATATGCCATGTATTTTTCGACCATGTAGGGTAGAGACCCAATAATAATTAGCAGGATGTTCGGGTGGTATCCCTGCATTACTTATCGCTTCGTCTATCTTCCATCGCCGATAATATTCCATTGTTCGGTTTGCGACGGCGTTCGCTCTTGGGTGGGGATTCAGATTCTCTTCTTGTTCTACTGCTATACAGCGAACACCTCGCCAACCAAGTTCAGCGGCTAGGGAAAGTCCGACAGAGCCACCTCCCGATATGAGAACTGGTATATCACGCATTATGCACCGGGATCGGTTTTTGTTGGATGGGAGGGTTTAGCTAATTGAGTAGGCATAGTGAGAACTTGTAAGAAACTAAAGTTAGCAAAGTATAGGAATCTTGAATATAGGGAAGGAGTTGCAATGGCTGGTCTGCTCACAATCTACTTGAACGTCGCTTGTACACGATGGGATTCAATAAATTTTTCCATAACCAAGTTAAAATCGCCTGGCTGTTCAATATTGCTGAGATGCCCTGAGTCCGAGATGATGTTAAGATTTGAATTGGGTAACTGGGAGTGCATAAACGCACCTACCGAGGGTGGGGTTAGCTTATCGTGTTCCCCAAAAATAAGCTGCACAGGCACAGAAATATCGGAAAGGCTCCCCGTGGCATTGAACTTGGTGGTTGCTTCAATAGTTTTTAGGTATGAGGATACATGGATGTCTAGAATACTTTGGTATAGTTGTTTCTGGGCTTGGTCCGAACAGTTTGGCCCAACCAACGATTGGATTAGCGTAGGGGCTAGTTCCGATAGTGGTTTACCAGCAAGCAAGGGTCGTTGTCTAAGCTCTATAAATTCCTTCTGTTTCTCTGGGGATAGGGCCTTCTTGTAACTAAAAAAACAGTCACATAGCGTCAATGTCGCGACGCGCTCCTTATTCGTTGGATAAAAATCCATTAAAATGCGAGCACCCATGGAAAGGCCAACCATATGAGCCTTTTCAATTTTGTTGAAATCTAAGAGGCGTTCGAGGTCTTCCGCAAAATCATGGAAACAGAGTGGGCCCTCGTAATCATCAGATTTTCCATAACCCCGAGCATCCCAGGCGATCGTGGTATATGTAGAGGACATTCGTAGTTGTTGTGCGGTCCAATTTGTTCGATTTCCACCTATTCCATGAAGAAAAACTATAGGCGGCCCATTCCCCAGTTTTGAAAAGTGGATTCGTGGGTTACCATCTACCAGATGATCAGTGAAGGCTGCATTTTCCATCAGGAAAGAGGTCCACAAAGTTTTCCGTCTTTTACGATCGCTTCACCATCCAATCGGATGGAACATCCCCGCATAGGTAAATCAAAGTGGCAGCTTGTGTGGCGCTTTGCATATTCATTTGCTCCGGTTGAAATCAAAAAGTTTCCAGCGAATGCCCTTAATTCAGTACCATTAATCTGTTGTTTGTCGTACATGACGAGAGAATCCCAGCGAGCATCCTTGTTCAACCCCCATCCAACATGTGAAATAGCATAAGCGTTTTGATCACCCCAGGCTTCGTAATACGATCTCATTAGATCGGCATCTAACCCATCTCCTTTGATATCAGTGATGAAATCATTCTCGAAAATAAGAGTTACTGCGTTTTCAAAATATCGTTTGAAGGTGAGGTTTACATCCCCCGGCGCTAAAACAACCTGTCCATTGACGGAATTGGGGAGAGGGAAGAATAGTGCCAAACCGGCAGGCCAGTAGGCCACTTTTTCCTCCGGTAGTAAATATCCGGCGCCAGCTCTACAGGGAGCGTCATTAATTTCTACAAGAAGGTGAGTGCCTTGTTTGGAGGAAACCTCCATTCTCTTTGATCTATCTAGAAGTTTCAAGCTCTCCTCAACTTTCCACCTTAGGTCAACATTTGGCATGCATCGTTCGAGTATTTCTGGGTGTTCATTCGATATCATATAAACCCGTCCTCCAGAGGCTAAAATTGTTTGTAACTCTCTGGAGTGGAGCATTCCTTCTACTGTACAGTCGATAATTAAATCACAGGCGCTAAGGGCTGGTATTATAGTGTCGTATCCCTGCATCGCATAACTTGATCCAGTAGATCGTACCGGTACGGGGTCCTTTATTTTTGGAGAAGGAACTCGGATGTGTACAGGCCGGGCACCCAGTGCCAGTAGAGCCAGTTCCGAAAGATCAACCAAAACTTGTCGAGATTGAGATTCTGATAGAATGGCTACTATGTTAGTCGCCGAAACCCCGCTCATTTCAAAGCTTTTGCGAAAACAATCAATCCATTTGGCTTCAACGGCTTCAGGCATCATATTTTGAGCTTTCGGTAGCAATTTTCAATGAACGGCACTCATAGGGTATCCAAGTAATAAGTTAAATCAAAGCCATTCCACAGGCGGCTGTCAACTCTTGTTCTGGGCATAGTTCCTTATAGAAAACAATATAATTATTCAGTACTTTGCCTAAACCTTTTTGCTTCAGATTCGTAGTCAGAGTAACCAAGTACTTGCCGCAAATCAGTTGGGTCAAGCGCGTCTTTGGACTGTAGATCGCCATTGACTAAAGCTTCCAGGCCGGCTTTTATTCCAGCAATGGCAGGTGAAAGTAGAGCTGTTGGGTAAGCTCCAATTTTGAATCCCAGTTTTGCTGCTTCTACCTGAGTAGGGGTCGCGCGCGGCATTCCTGGATTTAGAACAACAAGAGAAGGGCGGCCTCCGGCGGCTTCTATGGCGCGACCCACTTCTTTGTCATCCGCCGGAGAGTCGAGAAGTAGTATATCAGCGCCTTCTTCTACAAACATCTCGATGCGGGTTGCGGCTTCATCAATTCCCTGAGTGGGCCGGCAATCCGTTCGTGCCAAGATAAGAATTCTACTATCTTTGGCAGCTTCCACTGCAGCTCGGATTTTCATGCGCGCTTCTTCTCGGGGTAAGCAGGGCTTGCCAGCGGCTGTCAGGGGGCGGGGTGTGATTTTGTCCTCTATGAGAATTGCAGCAGCTCCTGCTCGGCCATAGTTTCTTACAGTTCGCTGTACGTTCATGGCGTTGCCATGGCCATGGTCTCCGTCGGCTAATACGAGTGTTTCGGGTGCCACCTCACGCACCATATTGAAGGAATTGAATACTTCGCCGAAGGAGAAAAGATCAAGGTCTGGCCCCCCTAAACGTCCAGCTGATACGCAGGAGCCAGACAAGAATGCCGTCTGAAAGCCAGCATTGGCCGCTAACTTGGCGGTTAGCCCGTCCCAAACTGCTGGCATGACAATGAATTCAGGTTTGGACAATAGTAATCGAAGACGGTCGGGTGGGGTCATGGGCATATCCTTAGTATTATGCAGGGCAAAAAATGGCTTGTAACAGGACCGGTTAGCCATAAGAGAAAATCAATAAGCCTCAGTATTACCTCATTGGGAGAATGGGGTCACCCCCTTGCAATAGCTCTTAATATCACCGCTATTGAAAACCGAGATTTTCAAGCATAGCATTTCAGTATTAAGCTATTAAATATAAACTTCTTACAATTTGTCATGCGGCCACCTGGAGAAACTATGACCTTGCCTAAACGAGTCCAGCCATACACTGGGGTCTATCCCATAGCCCCAACCCCGTTCCATGAGGATGAAACGATAGACCTAGAGGGCCAGAAAAGAGTATTGGATTGCATGATTGATCAGAAGGTCGATGGCATTTGCATTTTGGCCAACTATTCAGAGCAGTTTTTGTTAACCGATGAGGAACGCGATCAATTAGCTGTAACTTGTATCGAGCACATAGCCGGAAGAGTTCCTGTGATTGTTACTTGTAGTCATTTTAGCACACGAGTTTCGGTCGAAAGAGCCAAAAAGGCTGAGGCTATTGGCGCGGAGATGATTATGGTTATGCCGCCCTACCATGGGGTAGGGCTAAAAGCGTCCAAAGCAGGTAATTTTACTTATTTTGAATCTTTGGCAAAGGGAATTTCTATTCCAATAATGGTCCAAGATGCGCCGTTAAGCGGGGTTTCTTTATCCGTCAATTTCCTAGCTAAATTAGCCAATCTTTTTCCCCAAATTTGCTACTTTAAGATTGAAACGTCAGGTGCAGCTAAAAAATTACGAGATCTTATTGCTGCTGGAGGGGAATCGATTCAAGGTCCGTTTGATGGTGAGGAATCGATTACGCTGATGGCGGATCTGAATGCTGGAGCAACAGGAACAATGCCCAGTGCCTTATTACCGGATTTAATTAGGCCAGTGGTTATGAGGTATCTCGATGGGGATGAGGAGGGAGCTACCAATCTCTATAATGCCATACTGCCGCTTATTAACTTTGAAAATAGGCAGTGTGGTTTGCGAGCCGCGAAAATTGCGATGGTGGAAGGCGGTGTGATTAAACATGAAACAGTCCGCCACCCTTTGGAGGAAGTGGACCCCGAGACAAGATTAGAGTTATTGCGGCATGCCTTAAAACTGGACTTGGTAGCTTTACGTTGGGGAAAATAACCCTCAACAATGGGCTATTTTTGGGGTGATAGAGTAGCCGAAAGTTACATGTTTTCGTTATATTTCTCCAATAGGGGATTATACAAAACGAGCGCTCACACGGCCAATTTGAGGGGAATTTGCTTCTACAAGTTGCCTGTTTTTAATTGGGATTGGAGGTCCAAGTGCACCAGTTAAAATTAAATGGTTTTTACGTAATTTGTTCCCTAGCTTAGCTTGTTCTTGGACAAGCCAGTCGATAGCCGAGAGATAGTCATCAGGCCATTTCGTTCCATACCAAGAGTCTACAATTTCACCATCGTATATAAGCTCTAGATCAGTAGTTATAGTCTTTTTCGGATCCATTTTCCCTAGTCCCCGTACAACTCCGGCGTGGATGGCGTTATTGGCAAGCAATTCCGCCCCATTTGGGCTTTCTCCTCTGAATACAAAGTTGTGAATCTCAATTACGGGGTGGACGGATTTTATCGATCTCAAAATGTCGTCTAGTGAGGTCTTATCTGTTTCTATATCGCGATTCAAAATTATCCCGAATTCAGCTTCCATGGATGGGTTGGCAAAATCCTTCTTAAATAATGTCGCTTTATCTTTGTGTTGCTCATTGTTCCACAAGCGCCCCCAAGCGGGATGATCAAGTCCGATAAGTTTTTGATTGCCTTCAAAAACAGCTCCAATTTTGAACCCAACGATCTTCTCTCCCCGTTGTTCTCGTAGTTTTGATACCGCAGTTTGCAGGAGCCATGCGTCCGGAACTGAAAGCCTTAGTCCGTCGCCAAACTGGGTTCCCGGATTGTGGGCATCATAATCGGCTAACATTTTAATAGCTAAATCCGTTAGCGTTTTGTCATTTAATGGCATTTCTTATGACTTTTGATTTCAGTTGTCGGATAAACGCTCTGTAGGTTTTTGGTATTCAGAAGTCAAGTCTCCCCAAAATGCCCTTAGCCTTGATTTAGACAATCTTCAGACATTTTATTATTGAAATATCGTGTTGTTATGGGGCGTTGAATTATGTGAATAGATATACTTACAGGTATCTCCCTGTTGGACTTTCCATCAAGCAGAAAATATGCCCTCTCTATCTAAGAATATAATTTTTTGGGGTTGGCTTTGTGGAGTGTTAGCATCCCTCTCAATCGGTTTAACATTGTGGTCTATCCAACTCACTGCAAATGTTGCTGCTTTGACTACCCAGCTAGCGATGAATGGGGTTAAACATCGTAAGGAGATTTCTAAGGTATTAGCAAAGGCAAGATTAAGAAGAGTTATAGTCATGATGCCATTTGCGGGAGTAGGAATGGGAGCCTATTTTGAAGAACAAGATTACCAGCAATGGAAGTTGGATAATCCAAATGGAAGTAGGAGAGATTATGGTTGTGAGGTTACTCTAGTAACTCTAGATTTATTGGATGAGTTTTTAATTGATATTCCTGATTTTATAAGCCTGTCTAGGGACTTTTTTGTTAAACAAATTTCCCAATGTTCTTCACCGGACAAACTTGTGGATGACTATGTAAAAAGGAGGCCCTATGATGATATCAATTAAGCAGTTACACAGTTCGCTAGGAGCAGAGGTTGGTGGGGTGGACCTCTCAATGCCTCTTGTTCCAGGCGTAAAACAAGAAATTGATGCAGCTTGGAGACAGCATGGAGTTTTGGTTTTTCGCAATCAAGACATAACTGATGTGGAACACGTCAGATTTAGTCGTTGTTTCGGGGAACTGGAGGTTTTGCCAGAGACTGAGCGAACAGATAGCTCCTTACCAGAAATTTTTATTTTGAGTAATGTAGGATCAACCGGAGAAATTCTACCTGAGACGAATGATGCCGTCGTATTTAATAGCCTAACCTGGGCATGGCATACAGATAGCTGTTATCGAATGGTGCCTAGCAAGGGGGCTATTTTGCATGGGATTGAGGTCGTTCAAGGAGGGGGGGCGAGACAAGGTTTGCCAATTTACGGAGAGCTCTTGAGGAAATGCCGGATGCACTTCGAGATCGAGTGGAAGGTCTTTCGGCTCAACATAGCTGGGCGTGGATGCGTTCGCATCGTGATTTGCCAGAAATGAATCTTGAAGAGGCAGCCAAGGTGCCCCCCGTTCAGCACGAATTGATACGGAAACACTCAGATGGAAGTGAATCCTTGTATATAAGCCCAATCTATATGCAACGAATTATTGGTTGGAGTGAGGAATCTACGAGGGATTTCATAGATGAGTTAACGAAATGGGCGACGCAGGAATGTTATGTTTATGAACACTCGTGGGAGCAGCATGATGTCCTTATGTGGGATAATACATGGACTATGCATATGGTTATGCCCTACGATTCCGGTTCCCAAAGGAGAGTGATGCACAGGACGGCAATTGCCGGGGTTGATCAAGTTAATTGAGGCTTTGATCGGTTCTTTTAATGGTCACTTGCAAGCTATTGTACTCACCGCCCTCCAGCTACAGCCAAAGTATGACCTGTAACATAAGATGCTTCACCAGAAGCTAAGAATAAAACTGCGTTTGCCACTTCGAATGGTTGCCCAAGGCGGCCAAGCGGTGTCATCCGTTGAGGACTCAGATCAACGGTGTCGTTTAATTTCCTCAGATTCTCCCCCTCTCGGTCTGTTTCGATGGGGCCGGGTGCAACGCAGTTAACGCGAATGTTAAATTCTGCTAACTCCATAGCAACATCACGCATAAAACCATGGACGCCCGCTTTGCATGTTGAATAGGCGGAACCACCCTGATAGTACGCTGTCCATGGAGTCCCTTCGCGGGCTCCGGAGGAAAGACATATAATTGATCCTTTTTTCTGCTTTATCATGTGACGGACAGCGGCTTTAGTGCAGAGAAATGTTCCTCGCAAATTGAGCCGTATCGTGAAATCCCAGTCCTCAACTTCCATTTCCCAAATTTTTGAATTCCGGCTACCACCGACATTGTTTACTAGTATATCGAGCTTTCCAAAATGATTTAGGGCCGCATCAATTAGCTCTTGAGATTGTTCCTCTTCCGTAATGTCGCCCACAACAGTGACAACCTGGGAGCCAGTCTTCCGGATCTCCGATGCAGTAGTGGATAATCCACTTCCGTCGATATCTCCCAGGACGACGTTGGCTCCATCTTGTGCTAAGCGGAAGGCAATTGCCTGCCCTAGGCCATTCGCTGCACCTGTTATTACAGCTACTTCGTCTTGGACGCGTTTCATAAACTTATCCTTTTCATCATTGGGTGGCGGTCTGCCAGGATTGGTGGGGAGAACGAGGTATATCGTTGTGAGGAAAGTATAGCTAGCCAAAACTTAAAGGAGGATAACTAATAGGAAATAATATAAGAAATGACAAAATATAAGTTTTTATAATATTTAGACATATGCAATTATCGAAGGCCTGCTAAAATTCTTTGGAAGAACGCTTTCATGACCTGTGTCGCCGGAATAATCTGCAGTACGGGGTACGAATAATACTCAATAGAGGGGCGCCATTTCAGGCTGGAGGGCAGCTTTGGTTGCGTTGTTTCTCGCTTGGTGGTTGCGAGCAGAAAAGTTATAGATCGTAGATCCCTGTCCAGGCATTTTGTTGCCATAATTAAGCGGTAATTTCAGGGTAGATGTTGGCTGCAATTTTGGTATTCTGGTGTCTGTAGCTCTGCCGGACCGGTAATTATGATCACACACGAATGGGGTAACCAATGAGGAAAATTATACTAATTTGTGGATGCGGATTAATATTAGTACTTGGTGGTTGTATTGCGACTACAGGAGAGAAGCAGGGTGTTGGAACGGTAATTGGTGCAGTTGCGGGTGGGGTTGCCGGATCTCAGGTTGGCAAAGGAAACGGCCAATTAATAGCTACTGGTGTGGGCGTTCTTCTGGGGGCTCTCATTGGAAATGAAGTCGGAGCAACGTTGGATAAAATTGACCAACAATATTTACTAGATACAACCCATGAGTCACTTGAATACTCTAAAACTGGGACCACGACTTCCTGGAGCAACCCTGATAGCGGAAATTCAGGGAGTGTGACTCCATTAAATACCTATGAAGTTGCCGAGAATCAGTACTGTCGAGAATATCAGACTGACGTAATTGTCGGTGGGGAGAAACAAAGTGCTTATGGGACAGCGTGCCGTCGCGAAGATGGTACTTGGGAAATAATCAAGTAATTTTTTTTTCACCTTGGAGATATATTATAAGGGGGCACCTTTAATAGTCGGTTAACACTACTGCTAATGGGCTACTAGTTGGTGTGGGTTTATGTGCTGGTTAGTTACATCTTGTGGATTAAATTTTAGTGTTCCCCTATATAGTTCTCTGAATAATCATTTAATGATGGTGCATTGACCTGTGTCTACTAAGGTAAGAAAGGCGGCGGGCCGGCTTTTCAAGGATAGGGAGGATAATGTCAGATTCGACGCCTTTCCAGCGTGCTTAACACCGGTTAGCATAGCTGAGGGTTATCTAGTTCAAGATGAGTTAATAAAGACTTATGTTGGTGAAGGCTATGAGGTTGGTGGTTGGAAGGTCGGGCTAACCAGCACCACAATGCAAGAGCTTGTTGGTATTTCCCATCCGATCGAAGGACCAATACTAAAATCTCTGATTGGGGAGAATGAGGTAAATATTTCCGCAAATGATTATTTGACTCTTTGCGTGGAGGCAGAGATTGGTTTTGTTGTAGGGCGTGAGATAGAACCTAGGAGAGAGCCATGGAATACCAAAACTATCGCTTCCAGAATTGAATCAGCAATGGTGGCTATAGAAATCGCTGATGACAGAGATTCAGGCAACGCTGTTTATAAAGGGGGAGGACTGAATGTAGCTAATTTTGTTCACAATGTAGGCTGTGTGATTGGCAGCCCCATCCAGGACTGGTCGAGGATTGACTTGAGAAAAGAGGTGTTAAGAGTGTTTTTGAATGGAACAAATATAGGATGCGGGGTTGGCAAACAGGTGATGGGAAATCCAATTAATGCTGCTGTTTGGCTTATTAATAACTTGTCTAAACGGGGTTATAACCTTTTGGCCGGGACACTCATACTGACTGGGTGTGTAACCGAAAGTATTTGGCTTAAGAAGCTTGATACATTTTCCGTAGAAACTGAGAGCTTGGGAAAGGTTTCGTTGCAAGTAGGCGGTTAAGTGATAGGTGCTGAAGATTTACGCTTGGTGTTCCTTGCCCGCCATCTTAGCAGTTAGTATTATCTTCACCCCAAGGGGTGAGGGTTCTGCAAAAAATCGCACCTTCCAATTTGGTAGTGCGAGATAGGTCCGAAGTTGAAAGATCGGCGTCTGTTAGATCTGCGCTGGTTAGGTCAGCGTTACGTAAAATAGCCCCTTTTAGATTTGCTCCACTCAGATCCACATCACGCATTTTAGCGCTGGCCAAAACTGCATTGCTTAAGTCGGATCTAGCGAATATTGCTCCGTTCATATAGACAGAACGCATTTTCACTCCAGAAAGTTTGCTATCGCTGAAGTCAGTGTCGCTTAGATTGGTATTGTCGAAGATTGAATTGCTTAAGTCCGCGTTAGATGCATATGCATTTCGCATGGTGGATCCTGCCAGATCTACTTCAATAAATTGGGCGTTGTCTAAATCCGCATTGCTAAGATTTGCATCCCTCATATCTACCTTGTTCAGTACAGTGTGCCGTAAATCTGCTCCGTTTAAATTTGCTCGGCGGAGATTCACTCCATCAAAATAAGACCACCTTAGATCTGCTCCAATTAATTTTGATCCACGTAAGCTACTATGGTGAAGAAAACTTCGACTCAGATCAGCTCCACTAAGATCGCAGTTGAGGCAGGCAGTATAAGACCGCATTTGCGATAGGCTCTTCTCGGAATCATCAAAAGCTATGACGTGGCAGCTTAGCAAAATGGCTAGCAGATAAAATATCGCTAAAAGTTTCATGATATTTCTTATTAGCCTTGTAAAATATCGAGTGCGAGCCAGATTTTAAAGTATACAGGCTTATCCTAATAGGAGTCTAATCCTGTTAACATTATGGAGATGTTACAAAACTGACTTAAAACGACAACAATTTTATATGCAAATAGGCAGAGTAGTAATTACGGACAGAATATAGGTGAAGTTGGTGATTTTGTTGAATACCATATGACTACCACTCAACTAAATAATATGCCGTTATATATTGATTTGGGTCATCCCATTCATTGTTGCGGAATCTGGAGGGGATATAGGTGCTCTTTAAGTATTATGTGAAAGGTTTTTCGGCGGTATTTCTTATTGGCAGTCTAAGTACGATTGGTTTTTCTGAAACGGTGCTTGACTGGCGCGAATTGGTTCAGCGGGATGGGATCTACTATAAAAAGGGGGTGGAAGAACCTTTTACTGGATACGTGGATGGGCAGATGGAGGGGCGATTTAAAAACGGAATATTCGATGGGCATTGGGTCTTTCACCACGCTAACGGGGAGCTAGGTCTGAAGGGGGAATATATTAATGGCCAGAGGCAAGGTCCATGGGAATTTTATCATGATAACGGTTTGCTAAAATATAAAGGGGCCTACAAAAATGACCGTAAAGAGGGATTGTGGCAGTTCTATACGTATGATGGTGAGTTATTAGAAAAAGGGGCATACAAGGACGGCGAGAAGGAAGGTTCCTGGGAGGCTTACCATTACTTTCGCCAACTTAGAGTAAAGGGGGACTACAACAAGGGAGAAGAAGAGGGTTTTTGGATATCTTATCATTATAATGGTCAGGAACGGAGCAAGGGTAATTTCGACAATGGAAAGAAAAATGGTCTTTGGACATCTTATTACGAGAATGGAACAATGAGTGCCCAAGGGGAGTACAAAGACGGAAAGAAAAACGGCCCTTGGCGGGTTTACACGCAAGATGGGACATTGGATGCTGAACGAAGTTTCACTTACCCTAAAGACAATGTGCAATGAGGTATGCANTTTTTTGCAACTGAGTTGAATGATGTAACGGATAATCGTTTGATTGGTAGGTATCGCGAGTACGGCCAATACCGTTTGTTCAGATGTCTAAGGANAGCTAGGTAAAGCTTAACGACAACCAAGGGGATTAAGTTATGAGTATAATCAAGCGTATTAGTGTGCAGTCCTATACGTACACATTAGATGATTTTGGACCGAATATTAGTACTTATACTCAAGGTGTTAGTATTGAAATCCCTAAATTTGTTGTCACAATCGAGACAGACGATGGCTTGCGGGGAAGTTACGCACCACATTTTGGTGCTACACAGCATGCCCTGGCACAGGTTAACCAGGTGGCTCCCTCACTGATAGGGCAAGATGCCGAGAAGCGGGAACTGATTTTTGAACGTTTGAAATCTGTCCTACGACACTTTGATAAGACTGGTATTGCGGCATTGGATGTGGCNCTCTGGGATCTGGCCGGCAAGAAATATAATGCGCCAATTTCCGCTCTCTTGGGTGGGTATCGTGAGCGTCTTCCTGTGTACGCCAGCACAACCCCTGGACAGAAAACCCCCGGAGGATTGGACAGTATAGAAAGGTATGCGGATTTTGCCGAAGGGTGTAATGCCAAAGGAATTTCTGCGTTCAAAATACATAGCTTTTTTGACGGTGATCCCAGAAATGAGATCGGGATAATGACAGCAGTTCGAGACAGGGTTGGCGATAAAATGAAACTAATGACTGATCCAGCGTCATCCTTACCTTCCTTTATGGCGGCCGTAGAGGTGGGTCGAGCCTGTGATGATTTGGGATTTTTCTGGTACGAAGATCCCTATCGAGATGCCTCCTCTAGTGCCAGCGCCCATAAACGCTTGCGGGATTTCATCAGAACTCCCATGCTAATTGCTGAGCATATTCGAGGCTTCGAACAAAAAGCCGATTTTGTGCTAATGGGAGGAACCGATATTTTGCACATTGATCCAGAGCTCGATGGAGGAATTACCGGGACAATGAAGTTGGCGCATTTTTGTGATGCTGTAGGAATGGAAGTACAGCTTCATACAGCTGGACCGATGCACCGTCATTGCATGTCCGCAATCCCTAATACACATTTTTATGAACTAGGCTTGGTTAATCCAGATCGGGTCTGGAATGGCCTACAGCCTCCGATATATGCGGATGATTATGGAGATAGTGTGGGCGACGTTGGTGGTGATGGCTGTGTGCCAGTGCCGACTGGCCCCGGTCTTGGGGTAACTTACGATTGGGATAAGATTAATGCGTGGGAAACAGCTGCTGTAGTGTTCGAATAGGGCGATCAGAGTAAGCGTCAGCAGGATAAATTATAAAAAAGATTTGGGCTGCAAAGAGGGATGTTTCTATACAGAATGCCCAAAACGAGGTTAGTAACTCTTGATGTTACATTGGACTTAAATGTACTGGGACCTCTTTCTGTGACGGAATTATAAATGGCAAATCGCACGAGTTTAAAAAGTTTTAAACTCTATTCTCCCATTGCCCGCTTAATTAGGAGTGTTCCTATGGGAGAGTGCTTCAACACGGCATGGTTAACAGCTTTGTTCTTTCTCTTTTTTATAGACCTATCTCTAGCTGCCAGTGATATGGAGGGAAAAGGTTTTCTCTGTGTAGGGGTACAGGGTTCAGGTGAAGACTTGTTTTACGGTATAATTTTTGACGATGGGAAGGTTAAGACCTTAGCTTTTGAAAGACACGATTTTGGTGGAGATTATATTGATCCGGTCACTGGGAATAATGAGCTCCCTTATGACTTCGCAGATTCAAACATAATTCGGTGGCAATCCGGAACATACCTTCATGCCATGGAGATAAGTATTTTGAAGCATACCGTAAATGGTGGAAAGAAAGGATTTTTCCGCGGTCTTTGCTTTTTAGAGAATCCCACATTAATTAAGATGTATCTTTGGGAGAAGGTAAAGAATTCGTCGGGATGATTTAAGTAATGAGATAAAGTCTCACAGGCCTTTTTGTGCAAGAGTAGGTTATCGCCTTGTTGGGCGTTTAATTTTTATGGTGCGCCCTAGGTTATCAGGATTTGGCAGCACTGAGTGGACTTCATGGGTTTTCCTAATTTTGTCTAAAATGTTTTCAGGAAACGGAGCTACTTTTCGAGTATTCAAATCTACATGTAGCATTATCGCTTCGCATTGAGCTGCCAGGTATCCTTCTTTGGCATGAAACATTTCCTGCCAGTAGTGCACCTTTTTATCGTCGTAGTCGATAATGAGATGGGTAAACTTGAGAGGATCGCCAGCCACGACTTCACGTGAGTAGTGGATATGGTAGTCACCAACAAAAATGCCTTTGTGTTCTCTTTGGCGATACTCATCGGAAAGACCAAAATATCTAAAGAGGGAGCCGCCAGCTTCGTCAAATGCCAGTACGTAGTAGGCGGAGTTCATGTGGCCGTTATGATCGATCCATTGTGGTCGAACAATTTCGGTATGTATAAGAAGAGGGGCCTTTATTTCCAATTCAGTATTCATATAAATTCTACCTATATCATATAGTTATATAGAATAGTTAATCTTCTAAGGAATTTTGTTTAACGTACCATAGAACAATTTAGGAGTGATTTTTAATTTTATTTGTGCAAAATAGATCACCAAAGGAACACTAACTGTGGTTATTTCTTAAAGAGGGAGTTTTAATGATGAAATATGGCACTTTTGTGAGTGGCCTGCTGGGAGCTTTGGGGCTTATTGCCGTCCAGACAGCAAGCGCCCAGCAACACGTCACAGATGAAATGCTGAGAACGGCTCAGGAGGACCCGAACAATTGGTTGATGGTCACGGGAAACTATACCGGGAACCGATTCAGTAAATTGGGGCAGATCAACATTAATAATGTGCGAAACTTGGTTCCTAAGTGGATTTTTTCGCTTGGTACACTGGATGCCCAGAACACGACCCCAGTAATCCAAGATGGGGTAATGTATGCAACGGCTTCCCACGGACGGACATATGCTCTGGATGCCTCTAATGGTACAGAAATTTGGCGGTATGCCCACCAACTTCCTGAGGGTGTTGCGGGGAAAATGTGTTGTGATATCGGCAATAGGGGCGTGGCCCTTCATGGAGATAAAGTGTTTGTTGCCACACCAGATGCGCATGTTGTTGCGCTGAATAAGACAACTGGCGAAGTTGTTTGGGATAAAACTCTTGGAAATTGGGAAGATGCTTACACCATGACTGTTGCTCCCTTAGTTGTTAAGGGAAAAGTAATAGTTGGTATGTCTGGAGCCGAGTATCCTACTCGATTGCATATTGATGCTCTGGATGTTGATACGGGGGAGCAGGTGTGGCGAACCTATACGATTCCCGGACCTGGTGAACCAGGGCATGACTCGTGGGGGAATGCGGACGCCGCCAAGTATGGTGGGGCCTCAGCTTGGATAACCGGATCTTATGATCCTGAGTTGGACGTTTTATATTGGGGTGTTGGAAATCCTAACCCGGATTGGGACGGCACAAATAGGCCGGGAGATAATCTCTATTCTAACTCAACATTAGCCCTCAATCCTGATACAGGGAAAATACTTTATTATTTCCAATACACACCGGCTGATGTTTGGGATTACGACGGGAATAATGAACCTGTCCTCGTTGATTATGGCCGGGAGAAGGTCTGGTTGCATGGGGATCGCAACGGCTTTTTGTATAAAATCGATCGGACTAATGGTAAGTTTCGGTATGGTGTTCCAATTTCGAAAGTGAATTGGACTACTGGATTCACCCCTTCTGGAAGGCCTATCTGGAACGAGGAAAAGGTTCCTAGGTATGACTACGAGGCTAAAGATATTTGCCCGGCGTCGGAGGGTGGAAAATGGTGGAACCCTATGACCGTAAACCCTGAAACGGGTTGGGTATTTGTTCCTAGTCGCGAAATCTGTGTGGATATAAAGAGTGCTCCGCTTGGAGAAGGCCTTAATCCTGATGAGGTCACCGTTGGTGCACCGTATTGGGGGATTGGGACCATTGGTTGGAATACCGGATACGGGCAACTGGTAGCTTTTGACGGGAAGACCGGGGAGAAAAAATGGGTAGTTAAGGATCGTTCTCCATTTACCAGTGGTTTACTCTCGACGCGTGGTGGACTGTTATTTGCAGGTACCCCGGAGGGGGAATTCCGGGCTTATAATCAGGAAACTGGTGAAGAGCTTTGGTCGTTCCAGACTGGTTCCGGAATCTTTGGAAGCCCGTCAACATATACAATTGATGGCGAGCAATTCATAGCCGTTCCATCTGGCTTTGGTGGCTGGACGGGATGGGCACATTTTGGTGAAGGCGGTGCTCCTTGGCTTAAAGATAGCCGTAAGGGCGGAGTAATTATCGGCTTTGCTTTGCACTAGAGGTCGGCCAAAAGTCGACCAAAACTGATTAGTGGCGAACGGGCCCGGAGAGATTGTATCTCTCGGGGCCTTTTCGCACTTGGTTTTCGTTAATGGAGCGTAAGAGGTATATGTTGGTTAAAACATTAATATCAGCTTGGGGGCGCCTGTTGAGGTACGGTGTAGCCATTGTGTTAGCAGTGAGCATGGCCCAAGGTCTGTCTCTCGCCGAGGAAGAGGAACTCCCGGAAAATTGGGAGAAAAATAAACTAAACGGGGATGTGGCCGCCATAGCTGCAGGAAAGGCGCACTGGAAGAATATTGGTTGTTATGCGTGTCACGGTCGTAAAGCCGAAGGCGGAGTAGGGCCTAGTTTGAGTGATGATATTTGGATCTATAAGCCGACGGATAAAATGGTATACAACGCCATAGCGAGAGGTCGATCCGGTACAAATATGGTCGGGTGGTCCAAGGATCTAACTCCAAGGCAAATTTGGGAACTGGTGGCTTTTATTCGTTCCTTGTATATCGGTGATCCAGAAAAAATTATATGGTGAGAATTGTGCAAGAGCCAATCTAATCGGTGCGCGTCCTGTCTACCGAAGCGCACTATATCCCAGGTAGTGTTTGTTTATGAAAGTTATAGTAGTTGGAGCTGGAGTTGTTGGCGTTACCACCGCTTTTTACTTAAAAGCCGATGGTCACGAAGTAACTGTTATCGAACAAAATGCTGTTGCAGGTAGTGAAACAAGCTTCGCTAATGCGGGCCAATTATGTCATTTAACGGCAAAACCATGGGCTGCCCCTGGTGTCCCATCTATGATTATCCGCGAATTTGGAAAATCGACAGCTCCTTATCTGCTTCACCTTCGTGCGGATCCCACAATGTGGTCGTGGCTGATCCAGTTTTTGCTTAATTGCAGTCCAAAAAGATATTCGGCAACTAAGGCTGCTCTACTCGAGCTGGCAAAGCATAGTACTAGGCTCATGAAAGATGTGGTTAAGAGCACGAACATAAAATTTGACTTTGAAAGCAAGGGGATTCTCCATCTATATGGCGGTGAAAAATCTTTTGCAGAGGCTGTGAAAGCAGAACAGAAAATACCAGATGAAAAACAACAGGGAGAAATCCTTAATTATTCGGATTGCCTTGTGGCAGAGCCTGCCTTAACGCAGAGTCGGGTAAAATATGCTGGTGGTATTATTCATAATCATGAGCACACAGGGGATGCCCATAAATTTACTCTGGCTCTTTCCAAGTTCTTGGAGCAGGAAGGCGTAGAATTTCTCTATGGGGTTTCTGTAAAAAATTTGTTAATTAATGGCGACAAGGTGCTTGGCGTGATGACAAGCTCTGGAGTCCAGAAAGCGGATGTAATAGTTGTAAGTGCTGCAAATGATAGTGTTCGGTTGTTGAAAACCGCCTCGCTAAATATTCCAGTTTATCCGGTAAAAGGTTATTCCATAACTGTGCCAACTGGCGGGTATAACGGTGCGCCAAGCCTTAGCGTGCATGATCACGAGAGAAAACTCGGTTTTACACGGCTCGGTGAACGATTGCGTGTTGCCGGAACAGCTGAAATAGGTGCGAGAGATAATGTAACCAGTCCAGCTCGTATCAGGGCCTTACTAAACCATACTAGAAAAGTGTTTCCAAATGCTGGCCATTTAGATTCGGCAGAGCCGTGGGCGGGCTTGCGACCGATGACCCCAGACGGTGCACCGATAATAAGTGGTACGAAGTACAGCAACCTTTTTGTAAACACAGGTCATGGGAGCCTCGGATGGAGTTTGTCCTGTGCGTCGGGCCACATGATTGCTAACTTAGTGGCTGGGCGCTCCCCAGATGTCGACCCTCTGGGTTTCGGTTTGAAGAGGTGAGGTGAGAGGTAATTGACATTGATCTTACCCGAAATTTCAACCCAACAATTTTGTGAGGGCTAGTCTCGGAAATTGATATACTGCAGGGGATGCCTGATTTTAAGCTCTTTGATAAGAGTTATCACATCTTGAAGATCATCCCGTTTTTTCCCGGTAACGCGAAGTTCATCCCCTTGTATAGCGGTTTGAACCTTTAGCTTAGAGCCCTTTACAGCCTTGACGATCTGTTGAGCTAGGTCTCTGTCAATTCCCTGTTTAATAGTGACAGACTGCCTTACACTATTTCCTGAGGCTTTTTCGGGTTCTCCAAAGTCAAAGGCAGAAATATTTACCTTACGTTTTCCCATATGCCCTTTTAGTAATTCCGAGACTTGTTTCAGTTTAAAGTCATCGTCTGCATTAAGCGTCAAAATTGTATCAGAATGGTCAATGGAACACTTACTCCCTTTAAAGTCATACCGTGTTCCAATCTCTCGGGTCGCACTTTGAACTGCATTGCCGACCTCAACAAGATCAGTGCGGGAAACAATATCAAAACTGGGCATACGCAGGTCCTTTCATCTTACGGTGTTTTGCTTCGTATGATTTATTCATAATGTTGTCAAATTATTGATCTTCACAATGCCCTTCTAGTCAAGATATCCCAAGTCACCCCAAATCTTGTAATTAGCCCGAAAGTCACTGAGTGCCGCCCATACGCGGGCAAAATCAGCGTCTTTTTCGGATTCCTCCTCTACAACTTCCATCCAAGCACTTTCCAGCGCGTCTAGGATATCTGGACTCCAACGATGAACGGTCACACCTTTAGATTCAAGTGCCTGGAGGGCGGGAAATTGAATAGCCTCACCTTGTGCGAAAGTCTGGAGGATGCTTTCTTTGCATACCGAGGTAATTATTTGCTGTTGGGTAGAATTTAAACTATTCCAATCATCTAAATTAATCATTAATTCAATCATGCTGGTGGGCTGGTGCCATCCAGGAAAATAGTAATGTTTTGCAACTTGATAAAATCCTAGGTCAAGGTCGATAGCCGGCATAGAAAATTCTGCCGCATCAATTGTGCCAAGCTCAAGAGCTGGAAATATATCTCCAGCGGCTAGCAATTGGGTTGAGACACCTAATTTTTCAAGCACTTTGGCACCGAGGCCAAAGAAGCGCATCTTAAGCCCTTTAAGATCTTCAACGGTTTTAATTTCCTTGGTAAACCACCCAGATCCCTCTGGGGAAAGAAGAGTGCAAGGTTGTGAGAAAATATTGTGTCGGGCATATAATTCCTGCATTAATTCTAGGCCCCCGCCATAGTACATCCAGGCCATAACCTCGCCCGCGCTAGGACCGAATGGAACCGCCGTAAAAAATTGTAGTGCGGGAATTTTTCCGGCCCAATAACCGGACCCAGTCCAGCCGGCGTTCACTGCTCCTGTTGATACGGCATCGAAAACTTCCAGAGCTGGAACAAGTGCGCCAGCGTCAAAATATTTGAGTTCCATGGTCCCATTCGATAGGGTTCGAATCCGGTCTTCGACGGCATGTCCTTGAGTGCCAAGCACAATTAGGTTTCCAGAATAGCTGCTGGCCATTTTCCAGCGTATCGGTTTCGCNACTTCTGAACCATCTTGTACCGTAGCTATTTCAGAAGACTTGTTTGAAACTGCGCCAGGTGAAAGTACAAAAACACCAAGTATGAGCCCCGCTAAAACACCAATTGCCGCGATAGCCGCAGATTTTCCCATTGATTTATTCCCCAGTGTTGGTTCAAATATTTGTGCGTACCTGTACGTAGTAATTGTGATAGTTATTAAAAGAAGTCTTAGAAGTTTTACTTATCAAAGTTGCGCTTGTACCTGGAATGGGTGTCTTGAGGGCAATCTATCCCCGCAAAACAACCTCTGCTTCATTTGCCGCCCAATTAATGGCATCATCAAAGGACTCTCCCCCTTGAGTGACCCGGGCGACCAAGTTTGGGAGAAGGGTTTGGGCATAAACTAGAGCAGCCGCTTGAGGTGGAGCCGGGTAACCCGCAATTATTTGTTTCTCATCACCACGACCTGGATAATTATAAAGAACCCCTGTGGGGGGGGCGGCATTTGTCCAATAATCGTTGTTTTGATAGTGGGAGATTACCGTAGGGATATCATATCCTTGTGAAGCTAGGACCATTTTGTCAGACACGTCCTTTGTCGATACGTATCTCAGTAAAGCCTTAGCGGCGGGAATGTTGTTTGAAAAATTCCATAAGGCCCAGAAGGCTGGACTTACAGTTCGAAACCTACCTGCGGGCCCTCTGGGGTTATCATGAGCCCACATTTTCTCAGCGACGTGCGGGGCATCGCGCTTTGCGACTGCCCACGGACTAGGAGGATTGCATGTAGTTGAGCCCACGCCAGAAATCATGTGCCGATTATTAGAACCATCGTCCCACGCGTAGACCNCGTCCGGCATATATTGCGCTAAACGTGACATATATTCGAGTACTTCACGGGTTGCATCGGAGTCTACAGAAATGTCACCGGACTCATTGATCATGGAAGCTCCGTAGGCGGCAAATAGGGCGGCCAGAAATTGGTTCGAATCATTTCCCCCGCCTGATAAAGCGGCGCCAAAGGAATGTCCTGCCGCGTGAAGTTTTTGAGCCGCGGTAAGAAAAAGTTCGTAATCCCAGGACTCCACTAGAGATGCTTCTCGTTCGCTGTGTCCTGGAAAAATTTTTTGTAAATCAATACCCGCGTAGTCCTGGAAATAATCCAGTCGAGATAATAGGGGCCAACTTACCGAACTGGTGGGAGAGGGAGATCCAAGCCATTTTCCATCTAGGTATCCTGCGGCATGAGCATAGTCAGCAAAGGGGCCATATTCGGCAACGATATCTTCCACGACGTCATTAATAGGTTCTAGTTTATTTAAAAACATAGAAAGGCTCCAGCCTCCCATCAGGAGTATATCGTGGCCAATTTGTGCACGGGACTCAGCCTGTGCAGTTAGCACTAATTTTCCGCCAATGACGGTGATGAAGTCGACAGTTACCTCTACACCGTTATCTGCGCCCCACTGCTCACAAATTTCCCTCAGAACAGCGTTGTTTCCGGGAATCCAATGATCAATTGTTCCGATAGAAAGTTTTCCCGCAGATGATGCACTCTTTATGTATGGGAAGCCCATTAGAGCAGCAGCGCCAGCCGCCGTTTGATTGAACCTTCGCCTTGATAATCCTCTGATCTTTGTCATGAGCGCAATTTCTTGTTCAAANATCTAGTAGTACAAGTGGAACAGAATAGAGGAGAACCTGCAATACCGGATGTTCTGGGTATAATTTTTTCCGTATGCTGCTTAACTTGATGGTTGGTTCTTGTTCCGGTACTTAACTTAGTGACAATCTTGGTTTTTCTGACTGATTTAAAANTGGAGTTAAAAATGGCGAGTTCGGGGGGTGGAGCGAAAAAGAGTGAAGTTGCANTAATAGTGGGGGGTGGTCCCGGTATTAGTGCGAGCTGTGCACGATTATTTCGTCGTGAGGGAATGACTGTGGCCGTAGCAGCCCGAACGCCAGACAAAACCGTGTTAAAAGAGCTGGAAAATGAAATTGGAATTAGTCGATATCAGTGTGATGCTTCGCAGCCTGATTCTGTAGCTAATTTATTTGAATCTGTTGGAAAGGATCACGGCCATCCTCGTCTTGTGGTGCATAACATTGATGGGCGTGTTCCAGAGATTTTTGGCAAAGGAGTGACCGAAGCGGACCCCAATATAGTTGTGCAAACCGTGGCCAATGGTGCACTTAGCGCCTTTCTGGTAGCTCAAAAAGCTGCCATGGGTATGTTGGAAAGCGAGCCCAATGAGGAGGGGGCTCTTGGAACCATTATTTTTACAAACGCGAGTGCAGGGATGAAAGGGTATCCCCGGAGTGGTGCTTTCGCCATGACGTGCCACGCCAAAACAGGTCTTGCCCAAAGCTTGGCTCGTGAACTAATGCCGCAGGGAATTCATATAGCCCAAGTCCCAATCGATGCGGCCATTGGTTGGCGTCAGAAAGATGGTAGTCGAGCTCATCGTAGGGTCGGTGCGGATGTAGATGATAGTCTGGCTGATCCAGATCAAATTGCGGAGACATATCTCCACTTACATAGACAGCATAGNTCAACCTGGGCTTTTGAAATTGCACTCCGTCCCTGGAAAGAGAAGTGGTAGACCATGCCATTAAAGTGAGTATACAGTTCTGGGCACACCCGAAGCCCACTGGAACTTATGAACAGCATGGGTTCTAACGTGCAAAACGTCGCAGTTATATTCTATTTTTCATGTATCCTTGCTCTTATTATGCCAGCGAATGCAGCNGGTCNTTCCNAATGCCCAGGGATTTTTGATCCTAATAGTTGGCACAACTGTATAGGCGTGTATGAGCATGAAGACGCTTTTCATTATTACGGGGAATTTCAGTATGGAAGATACCACGGGCATGGCACGAGCTCTAACATCGCTGGGGACAAGTACATAGGGCAATGGAAAAAGGGCCAAATGGATGGTGATGGAACGATGTGGTTTTGGCATGGCGAGGTTTGGGAAGGGTCTTGGAGAAATGGCACTTGGGTGGACGGTACAAAGTACAATAAAGACGAGGTTCCGGCTGACATTCGTTTGCTTTTCGAAAAAAGATAACCAAGATCTGCTCTCCATATGAAAGCGGAATTTTAACTATTGTAGCGTTAGGGGGATAAAAAATGTCAGTATCACGCTTTTTGATTCAGGCGGACGAGTTGGAGCCACTTCTGGGTGATCAAAATCTCCGGTTGTACGATTGCACGACGTGGCTAAAGCCAGATCCTCCTCGTATATACCGAGTGGAAAGTGGCCGCGCCTCTTTTGAAGAAAGTCATATTCCAGGTGCAAATTTTTTAGATTTAGTGGAGAATTTATCGGATCCTGGAGCGTCATTCAATTTTATGATGCCGTCACCGCCAACGCTATCGGCTGCTCTTGGGGCCGCGGGGGTTGAGGATAGCAGCAATGTCGTTCTGTATAGCCGAGACAACATCCAATGGGCTACCCGGGTGTGGTGGATGATGCGGGCAATTGGTTTCGACCGAGCGTCGGTGCTGGATGGTGGTATCGATAAATGGGAGGCCGAGGGTCGGCCAACAACGAGTGAGATTACTCCCTATCCGGCTGCAACTCTCTCTTCTCCGCAAGCGCGGATGGGTTTGTTCTGTGGGAAAGAGGAGGTGCTATCTGATTTAGAAAACAATAAAGTATGCATTATAAANGCNTTACGAGAGACNCTNCATAANGGNTCTGAGACTNTANATNATGGTCGNCCAGGTCGGATNCCNGGCAGNTGCAACGTGCCGGNAGTATCTCTGCTCGATCCAAAAACCAANGCCTATCGGCCCCTTGCCGAGCTTAAAAGTCTTTTTCAAGAGGCNGGTGCTTTAGATGCNGATAAAGTGGTGATTTATTGTGGTGGGGGCATNGCCGCGTCCAGTGATGCTTTTATTTTNACCCTTTTGGGAAAAACTAATGTGGCGGTGTATGATGCATCTATGTCGGAGTGGGCCAATGACCTCAGCCTCCCGATGGAAACAGGATGAAAAAGATTAGATCCATTAGAAATAAACTGTCGTTTATTACAAATGATTTCTTAAGACCGANAGCCTGGCGCTGGGTTCGTTAGGNCTGGGATGGGAAGGACCACCATTAGTAACATGAAGACTAGAAAACTAGGAAATACAGACTTGGANCTGACAGTTCTTGGCTTGGGAACCGGGCAGTTGGGTGGCTTCCAACCGCGCGGCGAGAGCGATCCGTGGTTAGAGTCGAGTCCGGAAGATGAGGCACTTGCCACTATCCACGCTTCGCTTAGTTCGGGTATTACCTACTTCGACACTGCACCNTATTATGGGTATGGGCGTGCTGAACATCGCTTAGGTCAGGTGATGNGCCAAGTCGACCGGGAAAAATTCGTNGTGTCCACTAAAATTGGGCGNGTGCTTAGCCCGTTACGAAGNGAAACACCTAAACCGAGTGATTATAGGTATGGGGGNCTGCCGTTTGTGCCAACCTTTGATTATAGTTATGAAGGTACGATGCGATCTATTGAAGATTCGTATCAGCGCTTAGGCTTGGCGAGTATCGACATTGCGTTTATCCACGATGTTGACCTCTTTACCCATGAAGAACCTGAGTTAGTAGATCGTTATTTTCGTGAAGCTATGGAGGGGGCTTATGTCGCTCTCGATGAACTCCGCAGTGCAGGTATCATTAGGGCAATTGGCTGCGGTCTGAACGACGCTGCTTCATGTTCTCGCTTTTTGCGAGCTGGTAATTTCGATTGTATGATGCTGGCGGGTCGCTATACCTTGCTCGACCAAAGTGCAATTGATGATATGCTGCCTCTTTGTAAAACGGAAGGCGCCAGTGTCATCATCGCGGCTCCATTCAATTCTGGTATATCGGCTACGGGTCCTATAAAGGGAGCCAGATATGATTATAGCGAGGCGTCTTCGGAGATTCTTGAGAAAGCCCGCGCTATTGATTCTATTTGCCAGCGGTATGATATTTCGCTGGCCGCAGCTGCTCTACAATTCCCCTTTGGCCACGAATGCGTAACTTCCTCGGTGCCAGGTTCTAAAACGCCCTCGGAAGTCGAAGCCAATTTTAATTATTTGTTGACTCCTATTCCCGATGATTTTTGGGAGGAACTCAAAAACGAGCGCCTAATTTCGGAATTAGCTCCATTACCACAATCTGTGCAGGCTCATTAAATTAATATCTTGCTGATATACGTTAGTTGTAGAACTACTCTACTGGGAATCTGGCTGCAAACAAACGCAAGGAGAGATCTAGGTGCACATCCACAATATATACGTTGATGACAAGGGTGAATCTCACTTTCGCGATATGGAAATTGAGTGGGTCAAAGATATGGGTTATGGTCAACTTTCTGACAGGTTTTCCGCTACGGGCATAATCTTCAGGAAAACATCTGGTGATTATTATCTGGACTGGCACCCAGCCCCCAGGCGTCAGTATATAATTAACCTTGACGCTGCTGTGCAGGTCACGGCAAGTGATGGGGAGGTGCGGGTCATCAACGCTGGCGAGGTTTTTCTGGTGGAAGATACTTCTGGGAAAGGTCATNTNTCTCGAGCGGTGAATGGAATGACACGCCATTCTATNTTTATTCCACTGGAGTAATNGATTTCCATGAAAGTATTTNTAGCAATTGTTTTCTTAATGTCNGGCGATGGATTCTCTAAGTNCNCTCGCGACCCTGGNGGGNGCGGAAGTGGNGGCTTGTTTGGTCNCAATAATTTCTTAAGCACTGTTGCNNAGGAGAGTGGCNTCAAACCACTACGNGAAATTTTAATTNAGAATCCTTCNGAAGGTNTGAACTACGACATNGGGAAGAGATGCGTTGCAGTTGGGTTTGTCAGCGTCAAACTGTTCGAGGGNANCCCAGAGTTTGANCAGGAGAATGAAAACGTTAGAGCNAAAACTANTCAGCTTATTGANACAATCGTTAATGACTGGGCGCCCTNGAGTGGTTTNGAGATNACAGTTGAAGAANTTATGGGAGAGGTGGGTCCAATTATTGAACNATATAAACAAGAGGTTAGGAAAANTTTCGAAGAGACAGGAGATCCAAGAAGTAAACTGTTATTGAACGATTTGGATATCTGNAAGGACGTATACTGGAGTCTNNTCAGTGNTCCTGGTTGATAGGAGTTTTTGAAAATTCTTGTCGTCGGTGTTTCATAATCTTTCTAATGTTGGGCTTTCAAATAAGCGCAAATCCATCAATAATAGCGGGAGCCTCTTCATAAAGTTTTGGAGTACCACATGAGTCTCAATACTATCACGGGCCGCTCGGCTTTCCTTTCGTTGCTCAAAGACGAAGGAATAACCCACCTTTTTGGTAATCCCGGTACCACTGAGTTACCCATAATGGATGCCCTTACGGAACATCCAGACTTAAACTATATGATGAGTATGCAGGAGTCGCTAGTTGTCTATATGGCCGAGGGATATTCGCGTTCCTCCGGTAAACTTTCTGCTTGTAACGTGCACGTGGCGCCAGGTCTTGGTAATGCCATGGGGGCTATTTATGCGGCAAAGTTTGCAAATACTCCGATAATTATAACCGCTGGCCAACAGGAGCAAGGACATGGGCTCACGGAACCTTTGCTTTACGATCCGTTGGTGCCGATTGCGCAACCTCTAGTTAAATGGGCGGTGGAAGTTACACGATTTGAAGATTTGCCGCGAATTGTGCGGCGGGCGGCAAAGGTAGCTATGACGCCTCCAACGGGGCCCGTGTTTATCTCACTTCCTGGTGACATCCTAAATGAGGAGGGGGCCTTGGAGTTGGGTGCGCGCACGCGCGTTGACACTAAGGTTAGGCCAATTGATTCTACCTTGGAGAAGACCGCCGAACGGATTTTGAGCGCAAGCAATCCGGTCATTGTCGCAGGACATGAACTTGCCACGGATGATGCTCTTCAAGAGGCGGCAGAGTTTGCGAGTATTATTGGGTGTCCCGTTTATCAACAGACCGTGCAATATGGCGCCCATTTTCTGTCAGAGCATCCTGGATTTATGGGNGCCTTAAGTCGNGATCAGCAACAGGTGAGGGACGTTCTCTCACCATACGACCTTTTAATTGTTCTTGGAGCTGATGTTTTACGCATGTCGGTGTGGTCGTCGGTAGAACCTCTGCCGGAGGGGATGAAAATTGTACAAATAGGACAACGTGATTGGGAAATGGGAAAAAATTTCCCGACTGAGCTTGCGATACGTGCTGATGTTAAAGAGACTTTGAAAGCGTTGAATCCAAAATTAATGGAACGGGGTGGAGCCGANCAAAAGTCTAAAGCGGATGAGAGTTTGAATAAACTAAGTTCAAAGAATTGGTCGGCCAAGAGGGAAGTTATGGTCAAAGAACTGACCGCCGCACCGCAAACTGGAGCTATCGATCCAGCGTGGATGGTAATGAAGATCGTTGACACAATGCCAGAAGAAACCATCATCGTGGATGAAGGTATTATTAGTAGTAGAGCCTTAATGTCGCTTTTGCCATATCGGACCTCGAGCTCTTTGTTTGGTATGGCAAGTGGGGGGATCGGATGGGGTGTTCCTGCCGCGTGTGGAGTTCAAGCGGCGCATCCTGAAAAACCGCTCATAGCTATAATTGGTGACGGTAGTTCTATGTATTCCATTCAAGCTCTTTGGACAGCTGCTAATCAGAAGTTACCAGTCAATTATGTGATTTGTGATAACGGTGGATATCGCATAATTAAGGAGAGATTGTTTTCTTTTCATGGGAATGAAAACTTTATCGGTATGGACTTTAAGGAGCCTGCTGTGGATTTTGTTGGTTTAGCCAATTCCGTAGGAGTTCCATCAGTTCGGGTGGTTGACCACAGTGAACTAGTCCCTGCTTTAGAAGATGCATTGAATAATACCAGTGGCCCAAATCTTATTAGTGTGACAGTGGACTCAGGTAGGTTTTAGACAGAGTTGTTTAATTTATTATGGGTCTCGAATTATCATAACCCAATAGGATTTTTAGATGCTCCAGACTGAAGAATTGCCATACAAAATTGAGAGGTATGAACGAATTGCAGAGACTGCCGGGCTGNGGNTATCAATTCTTACTCTTGCTTCTGGTGATGAGGTTCCCTGGCACAAGCATACCGATGTAAATGACCAATTTTTTTTGTATGGATGGAGCAATGTGTATAGAAACACGTATGCNCGCATCAGCAACGACATTGGAAAAAGGTGATACGTTGAAAATTCCGTGTGGGCAACCACATCGTGTCATGGGATTAAAGGGGGAGGCGTGTAGATTTTTGATAATACAGGGTGTTGGTGAGTACGATTTTGTTCCAGAATAGTGGGTAATATGATGATGTTTCTAGATAATATGCGGCAGGTTGGGCTGCACAAATATTGTGTTGTTTCTTACGGGAGGAAATCATGAGTTTGGAGGGGTATAAGGATTTTTCCTCGCTTGTTTCTCCGGAACGAGTTCACAAGGCCTGTTATTCAGACGAGGGGGTTTTTGAGCAAGAACTTAACAAGATATTCTATAAATCATGGATTTACGTAGGGCATGAAAGCCAAGTTCCTAATCCAGGTGACTATTGGACAACTTGGATTGGTCGCGAGAGGGTTATCTTATGTAGAAGTGAAGATNCCCAAGTGCACGTATTGTATAACCGGTGTCCCCATAGAGGTACCCTCATTTGTAATAATTTGCATGGAAACGCGCGCAAAGCATTTCGTTGCCCATACCACGCCTGGCAGTTTAATTTGGATGGAAGTCTGCGAAATATGCCAATGAAACAGGGGTATGAGGGGATTATTGATTTGAAGGATCCTCAGCTGCAGATGAAAAGGGCGGCACGCCAAGCTACNTATCGGGGCTTTGTTTTTGCTAGTTTATCGGATGAGGGCGAAAGCCTGGACGAATGGTTGGGTTCGGGTGGCAGGGCTGCTTTTGACGATATTTGCAATCGCTCTCCCGAGGGAGAGTGTNAGATTGTGATGAACTGTTTTCGTATTATTCAACACTCTAATTGGAAAATCTTTTTGGAGAATCAATTAGACGCTGTGCATCCTTCGATTACTCATCATTCCACCGGAGATGCGGCGGCCCAGCAGCAACAAGTTTTTAAACAAAAGACAGGCCAAGAACCTCCAATTGGCTATCAATTCCTGGCTGANTTTACCTTGCCTTACGAGAAGTGGGATTCACTTGATACAATCGGTTACCCTCATGGACATACCGTGCTAGCTGGCTATATGGGGCTGAGGCCGCGTGACCCCATAACTTTGGCTCACGAAGCCGTGCTAGAAGAAGCATATGGTGCGGAGCGGATGGAGGAAATACTATCTACCAATGTGCACCATGTTTTGGTTTATCCTTGTTTATCGGTGCAGCCAGCGCTGCAACAATTGAGAGCGGTTAGGCCTCTCGCCGCGGACAAAACCTTAACCGAAATNTGGCATTTTAAGCTTAAGGGTGTGCCAGAAGGGGTCTATGAGCGATCCCTCGCTTATTATTATCATGTGAACTCGCCATCAACCATGGTGAATGCGGATGACTTGAATAATTTTAGAGCATGCCAAGATGGNCTTTCCCTTCAAGGTGGGGGCGATTGGGTGAGTTTTCATAGAAACTATGGACAGGATCCGANTAATGGAGGGGTAACTACTTCTGTAACAGGAATGAGCGAACAGCCGATGAGAAATATGTTTGCTGCTTGGAAGAAATATATGTCGGCGTAAAACTATAAGGGGATTCAATATTTTATGTCCAAACATAATAGTCTACAGGTTTCCGATAAAACCCAACGTGAGATAGAGAATTTCCTGTATTTGCAGGCGGAGGTTCTTGATGAACGTCGCTGGGAAGAATGGCTGGATCTCTTTGGCGAGGAAGGTATTTACTGGATGCCGGCATCCGGCGAACAAGAGACAGGGGAAGGACAGCCAAATATTTTTTATGAAGATTATCATTTGATGAGCATGCGCATTCGGCGTGTCGAACATCCTTATGCCCACTCGCAGACCGCAGGGCACCGCACTAGTCATGTTGTTTCAAATGTAATGATCCAACATGAAGATGAAAGNTCAGGTGAAGTTCTTGTAACTTCGCGGTTCCATATGGTCGAATATCGTTTAGACGATCAACGGTATTTTGGTGGAAAATATACCCATCAACTAAGAAATTCGGGTTCAGGTTATAAAATAATCCTTCAAAGAGTAGATTTGGTAAATGTTGAAGGTCCCTTTGATTACGTAATGCAGGTTTGGGTATAGCCATTGTTAAACAAGAATGACAGATAGCGGGAATTCTTCCTCTATATCACTCTCCAGGTAGCAGGAATTTTTTCTAATGTCACACCAATCTAGTCGCTGAGAAAAAGGAATCTNCTTTTGTTGAATAAGTCATTTTCTTTGGTGAGGATTTATTGCGGAACTGGGTAAAAGTTTTTTTTCTCCTTCTGGCTTTCAGCGAGGATCTATTGGCCAGCCCGATTTCCTTAGATCATGGAAAGCCCGTCTCACTGCTAACAAGAAACTTCGATTCGGACAAAAGCGTGTTGGTCATGCTGGGCGAATTGGCCTTTAAGAGTGAAACATTGCTGTCGCCTTCGAGATCATTTGCCATTCCTCTTAGCTGTGACTCCTGCCATCCGGATGGAGGAACGACTCAGATATTATTTGTAGAAGGCTTGTCAGGGAAACCTGGNACTATAGATATAACAAATCGCGCATTGACGATTTATGAAGATGGAACATTTAATCCAGTAAACGTTCCAAGTATTTTTGGNGCGCGGCATACNGAACCTTATTCCCGAGCNGGTAATTTTGCTAGTTTAAGGGAGTTCACCAGGTTCGTGATTGTGGAGGAATTCGGTGGCATGGAACCTACTAATCTAACTCTTGATGCGCTGGTGGCGTATGAGGAGAGTCTAAATTTTCTTACAAATAATATGATAATGGGAAACGGGTCTTTACAGGAGAATGCATCGATTGCTGCCAAAAGGGGAGAGTTAATTTTTACTAGACCTTTTCCCGGAAACTCGGAGCTGTCTTGTGCGACTTGTCATGATCCGAAGAGATATTTTATTGACGGTAAGAAACATGATGTGGGGACAGGCCTGGCCCTTGACACTCCCACTCTGCGCGATCTTTCCATAAGTGCTCCCTATATGCACGACGGAAGATTTGACACGATAAAGGAAGTGCTTAATTATTTTAATGAACAATATAACTTAAGGTTAGATAACCAAGACCTA
>PBWV01000029.1 GCA_002728255.1 Rhodospirillaceae bacterium
ATAGAAATTGCTAGAGCTACAAGTGTTTCTAAAAGGGAGAGAAGAGCGAACTTATTATTTATATGGCTAAGTTCTTTAAGTTTTCCGGGCGCTATATGACGGGAGGAAGTACTGTTCCCTATGTTGCGTTTATCCTCGGGAAATTGGTTACCAGTTTTCTTAAATGTTTCCATGCATCTTCATCCAAAACGCTATCTCTCCAGCGTTGTAGTATGCGTTTGATCTTCTTGATCAGACTCGGGAAGAGCAGAAAATGGAAACGGAACTGTGTCGACTTCAAAGGAAAGAAACTGCAGAATTTGTCTAAGGTATGCATTTATTCGGGACGCAAAATAGCGGAGGTTGTCATTTTTTTGTCCGTTTATAATTGTTAAAATAAATTGCGCTACGGAGAGAAAGTACACGAATAAAAGGGCTACATAGGATATAAGTCCGAAAAGAACCATATACAGAGCTCTCTGCCACGCTGGAGGGTTAATGACTATCATGGTTGGTGAGTTGGTGCTTTTATTTTCTGGCAATTTGCGTTCTCCGTCCACTCTTTCATCTTCCGACTATCATGGCCCCAGGGGAACAGGTTTGGCAAGACAACCTGTTCGCATCTTGGATGCTATAAGTATTTTTTTTGCTGCAATCCCATTGTTCGACTAAGTCCGGGTGGCTTCTCCAGGTTCTGGTGGCTGTTTTTTAGCCTATTCAGGTACTCTAAGGCGGTGTCCGGTATAGGAGCTGCTCTTCGCTTTGATTGGCTGACGTGGAGTGTTACTAGTTCGTTGGTAGCCGCCATAAAATTTTCAGATTCGTGGTGCATGGTATGGGCGTAGTGTATTCGTTTTTGATCATAGTCAAAGACAAATGTATCAAACCTCAGTTGATCGCCCTCTCTTACTTCTTGTAAGTAGCTAATATGCCCTTCCAAGGTAAACGTAGTCCCATCAGTTTGGTTCGAATAATTTTCTCCTAAACCTATGACATCGAAGAAGGCGTCTGTGGCATGGTCAAACAGTAGTAGGTAATAGGCCATATTGAGGTGCCCATTGTAGTCTATCCATTGTTTCTGGACTTGTTCTCTATGAACTTGAAGAGGTCCATTATCATCTGTTTTTTGAGACATTTTTACCGTTTATTTCAATGATTCTGGGATGTGCTTATAATTTGCACCATTTCTTTTGCAATGGCATGCATATTTAGTCAAACTAAAGTTCTCGAGAGACGAGATTATCGGGTTATTCAGTACAGCAAGGGGCATCATCAGGGTGTCATTTAGCAGGTCAGAGTTATTAATCAAATCATTTTTTGTGTGAAGGAAAATGGGATGTCGCAGTTACAAAAGCTAAGCAAGGTAGATTTTGGCTCGTCAGAAAAAGTTATTGAGATTCTGAAGGAGTATTTTGGTGACCGGTTGACTACTTCCGTTGCTGTCCGAGAGCGCCATGGGACTGACGAGTCGTTCCACGCACCTCGAAGTCCTGACGCCGTGGTATTTGCTTGCAAAACCGAAGATGTACAGTATGCCGTTGAAGTGTGCGCGAAGCATCAAGTTCCCATAATTGCATACGGCACAGGCACCTCCCTAGAGGGGCATGTAGCAGCGTTGTATGGGGGGATATGCATTGATCTGTCTCAGATGAATGAGGTAGTTGCAGTAAATTCCGAAGATCTTGATTGTACGGTGCAGGCTGGTGTTACCCGTAAACAGTTGAACGAGTACTTGAGAGACATGGGGTTATTTTTCCCTGTTGATCCTGGGGCGGATGCTTCAATTGGCGGTATGGCGTCGACCCGTGCAAGTGGAACCAACGCAGTACGGTATGGGACCATGCGGGAGGCTGTGATGTCATTAAAAGTGGTTTTGGCAGATGGCAGGATTATCCACACAGCTACTAGGAGCAGAAAATCTTCAGCTGGGTATGATTTAACCAGGCTATTTGTAGGGTCTGAAGGGACGTTGGGTATAATTACAGAAATCACGCTGCGACTTCACGGTATACCCGAGGCTATTTCTGCGGCAGTCTGCTCCTTCCCCTCAATAGATGATGCGGTAGGTTCGGTAATAGAAACTATTCAGTTGGGAATCCCGGTAGCCCGAATTGAATTGCTAGATGATGTGACCATGAGAGGAGTTAACTCCTTTTCAAAAACTGATTATCCAGTATCTCACACCTTATTTTACGAGTTTCATGGAAGCCAAGCTACCGTTGAAGAGCATTCCAGGCAGGCTCAGGAAATAGCTTCTGGCTTTGGTGGCGGGGATTTTAATTGGGAAACCAAGGCAGAGGATAGAAATCGCTTGTGGCAGGCGCGGCATGACGCACTCTACGCTATGAATGCACTGCGACCTGGTTCAAAACCAATGGTGACCGATGTGTGCGTTCCCATTTCCCAGTTGGCACAATGTATTAGCGAAACTAAGGTTGACATAGAGGGCTCGTCAATAATGGCTCCTATAGCGGGACATGCAGGCGATGGAAATTTCCATGTAGTATATTTGGTTGACACCGATTCGCCCGATGAGTTGAAGGAAGCGGGAGGTATGCACGACAGGCTAGTCGCCAGGGCGCTTGCACTCGGAGGAACTTGTACGGGAGAGCATGGTATAGGATATGGGAAAATTGACTTTCTTAATTCGGAACTTGGTGAGGGGGTAGGTGTGATGCGTTCCATTAAACTCGCGTTAGATCCAAGTAATATTATGAATCCAGGAAAAATCATAAATGTTTAGTTTTTTACATTCTACTAGTTTGGAAGGAAGTTAAGGAAAGCGGGTTTCCAATGCGCAAAAATATTGACGAACTAGATGCCGGAAAGTTCACCTTTGATAATACGTTCGCTCGCCTCCCTGAGCGATTTTATACCCGCCTTGCACCAACCCCAGTTTCCTCCCCAAAAGTTATTAAGGTAAACGAGCAATTGGCCGAAATTTTGGGTCTTGATCCCGAGGCTCTGAGGGGTCGTGTTGGTGCCAACATACTAAGTGGAAATTGTGTTCCGAAGGGATCGGAGCCCTTGGCAATGGTTTATGCGGGCCATCAATTTGGAGGCTGGGTTCCACAACTTGGGGATGGGAGAGCTATTTTGTTGGGCGAAATAGTGGGGCGCGATGACGTAAGGCGAGATATTCAGTTGAAAGGTGCTGGGCCTACCCCGTATTCGCGTAGCGGCGATGGCAGAGCTGCCTTGGGGCCCGTTCTGCGGGAATACATTCTGAGTGAAGCAATGTGGCGGTTGGGGATTGCAACCACCCGATCACTCGCTGCTGTTGATACAGGTGATACAATTCTTCGTGAAGAGGAGCTTCCAGGAGCGATTGTGGTCCGTGTGGCCGAGAGTCATATTCGGGTTGGTACTTTCCAATTTTTTTCGTCTCGATCAGATATTGTGAGTCTGAAAGCATTAGCTGATTATGTGATTGAGAGGCACTTCCCCAGTATAGATAATGTGGATGGAAAATACGAAGCCTTGCTGGAGGAGGTAGTGAAGCGGCAGGCTCGCCTTATTGCACATTGGCAACTAATTGGATTCATTCACGGTGTAATGAATACAGACAATACCTCGGTCGTGGGCGAAACAATAGACTATGGGCCGTGTGCATTTATGGATAGCTATGACCCTAAAAAGGTTTTTAGCTCAATTGATCAATTTGGACGCTATGCTTATAGCAATCAGCCTGGAATTGGCTACTGGAATATTGGGTGCTTTGGTCAGACATTGCTGCCGTTGATTGAGGGGGGTAAAAAATCAGCTCTGGATAGGGTTCAGAAAATAGTAGCTAAGTACCCAGAGTTGTTTCGGGAGGCCTATTTAGTGGGGTTCAGAAAAAAGCTTGGGTTACGAAAGCAGCTGGATGCTGATGAAATACTTGGTCAGGAGTTGTTGCAAGAGATGGCAGCAGAAGGGCTGGATTATACCGAGACCTTCCGACACCTAACTTCATATCATGGTTCAAATGGCGCTAGGGTCGCGGCGGCACAACATTTTTTTGGGGTCTCTAAAGGGCTTAAGGATTGGATTGCGCGATGGTCTCGGAGATTGGAGGAGGATTGGGTAGGCAGCCATGGTTGGGAGACTGTTATGGGGTCAGCTAATCCTGTGTATATTCCAAGAAATCATCTTGTCGAAGAGGCAATCAAATATGCAGTGAGCGAAAATGATTATAACCACTTTCATAAACTTGTAGGAGTTCTTGAAAATCCATACGAGGAGGTCATGTCCTCGGCCAAATATGGGCTGCCACCAGAGCCGCACGAAGAGGTCAAGGCGACGTTTTGTGGAACATAGGGCTGCAGATTAAAAAACTCACTTTTGGATCTTTTAAGGATTGATTTAGATCGGTATTTCTATATTGCCTAATCGGGCTGTTAATTTGCGGTTTTCCCTATAGTCCACTGGTACGGCGATAATTGCAGGGCCCTTTTGTTGGAAGGCCTCCTCTAGAGACGTCGGGAGCTGATCTACTGCTGTAAGCTCTTTCCCCCACATTCCATACGCCTCTGCCAATTTCTCAAAGTCGGGATTATTAAATTCTAAATCCGAATGCTTCCCAGAAAATTGGTCCTGTTGTTTCCATTTGATCAAACCGTACTCGCCGTCCACCCACACCATAGCAACTATATTTAATTTTTTCCGTACTGCTGTTTCTAGATCCTGGGCGTTCATACTAAAGCCGGCATCACCATTGATCGATAGGACCTTTCTGTCTGGTAAAGCTATTTTGGCCCCTATGGACCCCGGCATCGCAAATCCCATTGAACAAAAACCATTTGAAATTAGACAAGTGTTAGGTTGGAAACATTGGTAGTAACGTGATATCCACATCTTGTGTGCGCCCACATCTGATAGAAGTATGTCATTCGGCCCCAAAAAATTCCGCACCTCATATAAGATTTTTTGGGGTTTCATTGGAAAAGACTGATCATTCATTTCAGCCGAAAAGTCGTGGGTTAGGGTGTATCTAAGATCTTTTCTGGATTTTATATCAAAGAGTGGCAGTGGCCTTTCTTTTCTCGATTCTAACGCTTGGTTGAGTTGCCAGAGCCCATCCGCCAAGTCGCCGACAATTTCTACTGAGGGTGCGTAGTCGCGGTCCACCTCAGCGGGCCAAAAATCCATATGGATGATTTTCTTTTGTGACTGATTGGTTCTGTTCCAGGCCTTGGGTGCGTATTCCACAAGATCGTATCCACAAGAAATGATAAGATCTGCGCTATCAAAGGCGAGGTTATTGTAGTCCCCCATCCCTAGGCCTATCGTATACAAGCAATGTTCGTCGTCCATAGGAATTGCGCCTTTTCCCATAAAAGTGTTTACGACTCCGGCGCCAATGTTGCGCGCGAGCTTAGTTAATTGTTTGGCGGCTCTTTTTCTGATGGCGCCGTTACCGGCTAAAATAATGGGACTCTTGGAGCCATAAATTAATTCAGCGGCCTGTGCTACGGATTTATGATCGGCCGCTGGGCGTCGGACTTTTATTGGAGTCATTGGTTTGTCTTGGATGTCTTTCTTGGCCACATCTTCAGGAAGTTCAATGACGCACACCCCAGGCTTTTCCGTCTCCGAAAGTTTAAAAGCTTTGCGGATGACCTCGGTTATATTTTCCGGCGCGAGGACAGAGACGGACCACTTGGTTATGGGCTCGCACATCCGAATTGCATCCATTATTTGATGACTTTCTTTGTGTTGGCGGGTGGTTGACCCTTGGCCTATGATGGCAACAACAGGGGCTCTGTCCATATTTGCATCAGCTAGTCCAGTAAGAAGATTTGTTACCCCTGGTCCAAGGGTGGCAAGGCAGACACCAGCTTTACCTGTCAGGCGACCATATGCGTCAGCGGCAAAAGCTGCCGCTTGTTCGTGTCGACAAAGTACAAAGTCAATTGGGGAATTGATAAGAGAGATCATTAAGTCTGCATTTTCTTCTCCGGGAACTCCAAAAATTCGCTCCACGCCTTCCTTTTCCAGGCATTTAACAAACAAATCTGACGCTTTCATTGGACCTCCAAATTTTCGCGGTAATGGCCGTTAAATTATGATATTAAACTTATTATCTCCAGCAGGTTTCCCCGAAACGCGGGGGGGGGGCCGAATTTTTGAACTAGGGCCTTAGGTTAACCAATAGAAAAAAGTATGGCATCTTTTTTTATGTCGCGCTTTACCAATCTAAACTTGTCCGGCATACAGTCTTGAGACATTCTGTTTGGCCTCAGGTTAGCACATGCCAATCGGATTAATTCAGCGAAGTCAGTTTGGAGATAAATTCGCCTATTCTGCGACCTTATTATAACACCATAATTTTGCCACGTTTTCGGAAATAATCAATTGTGGGGAAAGCTTTGAAGATTATCTTATATACCGGAACTGGACTTTTTGTGCTTTGTGTTGGCCTCGTGTTGATAGTCCCTGGTTTAATGGACTGGAACCAGTACAAAGGGCAAATCGTTGATAGGGTGGCTTACGAGCTGGGTAGGGAGTTTTCTGTATCCGGAGACATTTCGCTCTCCGTGATTCCCCAAACAAAATTTTCTTTACAAGGGGTGCATATTGGTAACATCGAAAGTGCCAGTGTTCCTCATATGGCCCGGGTAAACTCAGTCGATGTCGAGGTTGCTTTCATGCCCTTGTTAATGGGTTCTATTCAAATAGTGCGGGTTATCTTGGTTGAACCGACAATAGTTTTGGAAAGGCTCGCTGATGGCCGCAGCAACTGGATTTGGGGTGAAAGCGGAAACACAGGGTCACGATTGTTCTCCGGTAAATTTTTAGAAGATGTTTCGCTCGAGGAGTTTGTGATTTCAGCTGGGAATCTTGAATACCTAGATGCCTCTAGCGGGCACAGATATCAAATTGAGGACATCCACCTAAGCATGTCGGCGCCCAGCTTGAGCGGGCCATTTCAATTTAATGGAGTATTAAGAGCTTTCGGTAGTGAAGTAATGGTTGAATCAATTTCAGTGGAGGTAAATCCCCAGAATGATGTTCTGACGAGGGGGCAAATAAGTTGGCAAGGGCTCCGGTTGAAATATTCAGCTAGCTCAAACACTGATGCCGAAGGCGTTTCTTCTTGGGGAGGTGCGCTTAAAGTTTATCCAGATGGACGGAATAGGTTGCCCGCAAGCTGGTCCAAGTTGCAGGAGATTTTACTTGGCACCAAGGACATCGACCCAGAATTGTTTGAATTTTCTTCTGACTTTAGTTGGCAAGGTGGCGTGTTGGATATTTCAGAATCGGAATTCCGTTTAGGCGAGTTAAAGGGTAGTGCTGTTGTTTCTTTGGGACCTAATAGAGTTAGCGGACGAGTTGATTTGGGCCGTCTCAATCTGGACAGGGTTCTCAACTCTGAGCTTTCTGTGGGAGATGAACAAATAGCGGTTGAGTTGGTGTCGAAGGCTGCAGACTTGATGGCAAGTTTGTCTAACAGACCAAGTTTGGTTGCGGATGTAATATTGGTTGCGGATGCGATCCAATATAAGGGTGAGGCACTTAGAAATGTGGTTGTGGATGCAGGTATTAATGATGGGTTAATAAGGTTAAATCAATGTTCTGTTAGGCTTCCCGGAGCGTCCTCTCTTGCTTTGGAGGGGCAGTTCTATTTGGAGCAGGACATCCCAGGTTTCCTTGGTACAGCCCAGGCAAGCTCTGATAACCTTCGAGCTTTGCTTAAGTGGCTATCTGTGGAATTAGATCCATTATCAGGGGAGCGGTTGAGACGGTTATTGTTTTCAACAAAAATTCAGGGAACACTAGCGTCAGGCAATCTTACAGATATCGATCTGCAATTGGATACCAGCCTGATACGAGGCGGCCTTGCTTATGCAGTTTCAAATGGCCGGGCTGGTTTGGGAATAGGGCTTCACGTAGATCAGTTAGAGCTTGATGCGTATCTCCCTCAGGTCTCCCCGGGCGAGGGTGATGTTCCCTCTGATAAAAACCCCTACATCGCACTTTTATCTGCCTTTGATGCTGATTTCGATATTCGGCTTGATGAAGTCACCGCCAATGGAATACCTGTTTCCGGTGTTATCCTAGATGGTTTGTGGTTGCACGACGGCCTGGATGTTCGTGAGATTTCTGTTCAAAATTTTTTGGGCTCATCCGTTAAATTTACTGGGATGCTGAGTGACCTCTCCTTAATCCCTTCTATCCAAGGGTCCTTTAGTGCAAGTGCAAAACGATTGGGTTCTTTGGCGAGGGCTTTTCCAGAAGTTAATAAACTTCCAAAATATATTCTGGGCCCGATAGCAGTAGAACTAGCAGTCCAAGGCAATTTTGACCAAATTACCATGGATGGATTCGTTGAGATGTTGGAAAGCCGAATTGCCCTAGAGGGTAGTATTATGGATTTTCTGAACACTCGGACGATAGATATGTCCGGTGAAGTGGGGATCGCTAGTTTGGCTGAGTTTGGAGCGCTCTTGTCTGACTACGAAATTAGATTACCAGAGATCGTTTTGGGAACTAATATTCCCCTTACTTTTGGTGCTGACGTTGCTGGGGATTTCCCCAATTTAGATGTGAGTGCCATTGCTCTGCTAGGGGATGGTATTCTGGAGGCGGAGGGTACTCTTACACAAATTGATCAAACCTTTGAGTATGATCTTTATGGGGATTTTACTCATGCCAATATTGGTGATTTCTTAGAGATTTTTTCAAAAGAACCGGTGCCGAGTTTTCTAAAGGTTGATATCGAAACCGAAGTTGATTGGTACTTTAATGGCGGACCTGGCAATTTCAGTTGGGAGGGGGGTATTGCTAGGGGCGATCTCAATATTACTGGGTTTGGTAACTATGAGGCTGGGGAAAGTGACGTTTCTTTTGGCGTCCATCACCCAGATATTTCAACATTTGTATCTGAGCTTGGGGTTAATGAAAGTGACATACTTGTAGATGGTCCAATTGATTTTTCGGTTATGTTGCAAAGCGGATTGGATGGTATCAAGGTTCCGAACCTTGAATTAATCACACCCGCCAGTGATCTTTATGGAGATTTGATGGTTCATACGAGTGGCGACGAGCACAAATTACTCGGATCGTTTACTTCCAGAAATTTGGAGTTTAGTGAATTATCTGCCTTGGTTTCCGCGTTGGAAGCTGGAAAATATGATGTCTTTAATCTTGCAGATGAAGGTGCTGGATTGTCGTTTTCTGAACCAGTTTTAGATGGGGATGACCCATTTAGTTGGGATGATGTATCCGCTGATATTACTTTGGAAGTGGCGAAGATGAGCGGTCTGGGGCAGACATTTGAGAACGTTGATGCAAAATTAGATATTGCGCCGCATTCCGTGAATATAGCCCACTTCTCAGGCCTTTGGGGAGATGGAAATTTTAATGTGGAAGGGGTGTTGGCAGGAGAACCGGACCCTAGTTTCGATATAAAGGTCTCTCTGGAGGAGGCCGATTTGACTAAGGTACTAGAAACCTATGATGGCTTCGGTTTCCTCTCAGGCCGGGTGACATTGCAAGCTAGCTTGACAGGGCAAGGTAGAGATAAGGAGCAAAGATTAGAAACATTGTCGGGGCACGGCAGGATAACTGGAACCGCGGGAGGAACTATAAGAGGGATCAGTTTTCAAGAATTTTTTGAAAAATCGCGAAGCCTAAATCAAGTTGGCGATTTTATCGAACTCGTCCCCACAATTTTGGACGGGGGCCAAACATTGTTTACGGGTTTCAATGGAAATATTAAAGCCGAGAACGGGAAAATTAGAACAGAAGACTTGGTTTTTGCTTTAGATGAAGGAAAGGCTACCGTTTCGGGACTTATAGATGTAGCAGGGTGGACGCAGGATCTGGAGGTGAAGACTATTTTGGGTGATAATAACCTCTCTTTGCCTATTATACTGTATATTGAGGGCGAGTTGGGAGCTCCGGATGTGGGGGTGCGTGTCACGGAGTTAGAAAGCTATTTGCGCTCAGTTTTTCCCGATTTCCAAAAGGTTCCGGAGCACATCCAGGGAACGGTTGACGGTTTAGAGGATATCAATTTGGACCAAACGATGGAGGAGGTTATTTCTACAGAGGCTGCGGAGGATTTAATTGAGCGCCTTATTGAAGGGGGCTCTACTCACGAATTGGACCATGTCGACGACAATGTAACGCCTAAGCAGTCAGAGGATATAGAGTTCCGCGATCTTTTAGAGGAGCTGTTGCAGGATTGACGGTTGTGCAAAATTATGGGGTGATGGAATTTGTGCTAAATTGGTTGGATTCGCTAAGGTATAGGTCCTGCATTGATGGCTCAATTTTTCAGTTACTCCTATTTTTTAGGTTGTTATCTTCTTAGTTTCTTGTGCTATCCTCTTTGGCGATGCTAGGAGGTACAATGAGAAAAATAATTTATTTGGGGTCGATACTTTGGCTGTCATTTGCCATTCTACCTGTGGCCGCTGAGGATTGCGGATTAAGGCCAGATAAACCGCACTTGCCAGATGGAACCATAGCAGGCCCGGAAGAAATGAAAAATGGTTTGGACTCGACGGGGGACTATACTTCGGCTCTTGAGAAGTATGCTGATTGTTTGATTTCTTTAGCCCAAAAGAATGAAGACGAGCTTAGTAGACTATTACAAGAAATATCCTCTGCGGAAAAAGCTCTAAAAGACACGGTTGACTTAGTTCGGTCTATCGAAGGTCGGCGGGATAGTTTGCTAAGTGAGGCGCAAGCAGCAGTTGAGGAGCGAAATCTGTTGGTTCAAGAATGGAACGAAGCAGCCCAATCGTTTAAGGCGCGGTTAGAGGATTAACTTTTTTCAGAAATTAGAGGATTAACTTTTTTCAGAAAACAGGGTCTGCTTGTTAAGCCTCGCGAGGCTGAGAGAAAAAGTCATTGCCCTTGTCGTCGACTATTATGAAAGCGGGGAAGTCCTCTACTTCAATCTTCCATATAGCTTCCATACCTAGGTCTTCATAGGCAATGCACTCGACACTTTTTATACAGTCGTGGGCTAGGCGAGCACCGGGGCCGCCTATGGAACCTAAGTAAAAGCCACCATATTTCTGGCAACTGTCTTTTACGCTAGCTGTCCGATTTCCTTTCGCTAGCATAACAAGGGATGCCCCCATTTTTTGGAAAGGTTCGACAAAAGGATCCATACGGGCAGCCGTAGTGGGGCCAAATGAACCGGTTGCATAGCCTGTTGGTGTTTTCGCGGGTCCCGCATAGTAGATACAATGATTCTTAAAATAATCAGGAAGCGAACCTCCTAATTCGAGTTTGGTTTGTAGCCGGGCATGTGCTGCATCTCTTGCAACAATCATAGGTCCGGAAAGAGAAATACGAGTTTCAATCGGATATTTTGATAAGGTAGCCCGGATTTCCTCCATTGGCTTGTTCAAGTCGATTTCCACTACCGGGTCTTCGGGGCCATTTTCCGGTGCGTCTGGCAGATAAGATTCGGGGTTGGATTCAAGTCGTTCAAGGAAGACCCCTGCACTAGTTATTTTACCGAGAGCTTGACGATCCGCAGAGCACGAAACACCGATTCCAATAGGAAGGCTAGCGCCGTGTCGAGGTAGGCGGATTGCTCGAACGTCGTGACAGAAATATTTCCCGCCAAACTGGGCCCCGATACCAAAGGCCTCTGTGAGTTTTTGAAGCTTATTTTCTAGCTCTATGTCACGATAGGCATGTCCTGAAGAACTGCCTTGCGATGGGAGGTTATCCAGGTATCTGCAACTAGCTAATTTTACAGTTTTTAGATTGAGTTCAGCTGTAGTGCCACCAATTACCACTGCTAGGTGATAGGGAGGACATGCTGCTGTCCCCAAAGACCGCAATTTTTGCTCTAAAAAATCAATTAATTTCTGAGGATGTAAACGGGCCGGGCTTTCCTGAAATAAAAAGGTTTTATTGGCAGAGCCGCCTCCTTTTGCCACAAAAAGAAATTCGTAAGTTTGTCCAGGCTTATTATATATATCTATCTGGGCGGGAAGATTACTCTTAGTATTCACTTCATCAAAAAGATTCAGTGGCGCTATCTGACTAAACCGGAGATTCAAGTCTCTATAGGCCTCAAATACCCCTCTACTTATCGATTCTTCATCATTGAACCCGGTCCAAACCTGTTGACCTTTGGTGCACATTGCTATTGCAGTGCCGGTATCTTGACACATGGGCAAGATTCCCGCGGCGGAGATGTTGGCATTCTTTATAAGTTCCAGGGCAACAAATTTATCATTTTTTGAGGCCGCCGGATCGTTGAGAATTTTGGCTAATTGTTCAAGGTGGGTCGAACGGAGTAGATGAGAGATATCTCGGATTGCCTCCGAAGCCAGCAAGGTTAGGGCTTCTGGTCTAACTTTCAAAATGTCTCGGCCCTCAAATTTACCGGAGCTTACAAATTCCTCTGTTAACTGGCGGTACTTAGTGGTGTCCGGTCCAAGGGGGAAAAGTTCTTGAAAAATAAAATCAGTCATGTTGAATGTATCTCTGGAAGGGGGCTATTTCTGGGAATATTAGGTTGGTTTGTTTCGTCTAATTTTCTTACTCCAAAGTTTGGGAAGATGTGGGCATAATCTTTGATAAAATTGAAGATGAATCGCATTGATTGAGGTGGAGAGCATTAATGTTCGCCTATGTTTTCCGAAAATGATCTAGCTTTACTACTTTTTCAATTTTCTCTTCACTTGAGCCAACCTGGGGTTTCTTTACGGGGGTATTATCGTCAAAGGTTCCACTGCTATATTCGCCACCAAATTGCAAGGTAAATTCGGCAAGGGGATCGGCAAATCCTGTTAAGGCTTTCGTTGGGATTACTAATTGATGAGGAATTTTATTAAAGTTGAGTGTTACACTAAAGCCTTCTTCAGTAACCGCCAGATCCCAGAACTGGTTTTGTAAAACTATCGTCATTTCATCAGGGAATTGTTCCTTAAGCTCAGCTCCAATTTTTGTTTCTGGCAACGCTGTCAAAAAGGAGATATATAAGTGATGTCCCTGGGGCAGTCCGTCTTCAGCGACGGATCTCAGAGTGCGTAACACGACTTGTCTGAGGGCCTCATTTACCATTTTTTTATAATCTAAGTTATTTTCTGCCATGTTAGCTCTGACGTTATGATTTATGTGGAGGGCTTCTGTTGCCCGGCGCCCTCCGAACCGCGCTTACCTAGTAGTACTAAGCAGCAAGTGCCATTTCATTATCATTGGCAATTGTGTTTTTGATCCGGTAACGGTGGTATCATGCCGAGCGAAAACCACATCTTTATTGCCCATGTCGAACCTGGTTCGCCCCCATAAATACACGCCACCTGGCGCGAAAAGGAAGGATTATGGTGGAGGCGCCGGGTACTGCCCCCGGGTCCATGCAGCCTATTCCATATGGCGTTTATCACTATAGTCGGATGACCGACACCCTAATATATGCCTTCTCAACAAATATTGAAAGCCTATGGTTGGTGCAAACTAGGGGGATCGTGAGACACCGGATCTCTTTATTGGCGAGGGTTTCGAAGCCTGATAATGTGTTAGCAAATGTAGGCGCAATGTGATCTATTGACGTGAAGGATACCCTATGACTGACGATAATGGGGCGCCCGACGGGCAACCAAAAGGAGTTATGACGCGGAGAGTTACTGTTCCCGCACTTGAGAAGTGCTTGTATAAGCCTTTACAGGTGCTGGATCATGGCTTTGTCCGTCTCATCGATTACATGGGTGATGACAACGCTGTGGTCCAGGCGGCCCGTGTTTCGTATGGTTCGGGAACTAAGCAGGTTAGGGAAGACCGGGGTTTAATCCGCTATCTCATGCGTCACCGGCATACAACCCCGTTTGAAATGTGTGAAATCAAATTTCACATCAAACTTCCAATTTTTGTTGCTCGTCAATGGGTAAGGCACCGAACAGCAAATATAAATGAATATTCTGCCCGGTATTCCTATTTGGATAAAGAGTTTTATATACCTCACCCTCAGCACCTAGCGACTCAATCTTCTACTAATCGGCAAGGGCGTGGCTCTGTGTTGGAGGGGCATGAGGCAGATAGAGTTCTTAATTTGTTACAAGAAGATGCAAGCCGAGCTCATGACCACTATGTGGAAATGATGAATGAAGATGAGAATGGGGAGGTCCTTAGGGAAGATCGCGATGGGTTGGCCCGCGAGCTTGCGAGAATGAATTTAAGTTTGAATTTTTATACGCAGTGGTACTGGAAGGTAAATTTACATAATTTAATGCATTTTCTTGCTTTGCGCGCTGACCCCCATGCCCAATATGAAATTCGTGCCTATGCCTCAGTAATGTTAACGATTCTTAAAGACTGGGTGCCACATGTGTATGAAGCATTTATTGATTACAGGGTTAATGCGTTTGAGTTATCTCAACCAGCTTTATCAGTTGTGAGAAAATTAATCGAGGATGAGTCGGTTGACCAAAAGGGTAGCGGCCTGTCCCCGAGGGAGTGGCGAGAGTTGATGCTGGTCTTAGGGCTTGAACGGGCTTAATTGGTAGGGAAATCCCTGGCCCCAGTGATGTACTTTTAGTCCATGGTTTCTATTGTAGGTGGGGTGTTTAAGTTTCGGAAACTTTCCACCTTTTGTGCCACCTTTTGCCCTATGTCCATGAAGGTTTTTCCGTGAAGCGAGCCTGGATCCGATATGGTTATAGGTATTCCTCCATCTGATCCCACCCGTACTCCAATATCTAGTGGAAATTCGCCAAGAAAATCGACGCTAAGTTTTTGCGCCCATTCGCGNGCACCGCCGTGGCTGAAAATTTCGGAACGCGCACCACATTTTGGGCACAAAAAATAACTCATATTTTCAATCAAGCCGAATACGGGGACATTTACCTTTTGGAACATTCCCAAACCTTTTCTTGCATCCAGTAGAGCAATGTCCTGGGGGGTGGATACTATTATGGCTCCAGCAAGAGGAACGCGTTGAGCCATGGTCAACTGCGCGTCGCCCGTCCCTGGGGGCATATCCACAATTAGAAAGTCTACTGCACCCCACTTAACGTCTCTCAACATTTGCTCTAGAGCACTTTGAACCATTGGGCCACGCCAAATCATGGGGGTGTCTTCTTCCACTAAGAAGCCCATGGACATACACTTCAAGTTATATTTTTCTAGAGGAAGGATCTTCTTATTAGTGTCCGCTTGCGGCTTTTCTGTAATACCAAGCATTCTAGGGATTGAAGGGCCATAAATATCTGCATCGAGTATTCCAACCTGATGTCCAAGCCTGGCGAGGGAGACAGCTAAATTGGTTGCAATGGTGGATTTGCCTACACCACCTTTCCCACTCGCTACTGCTACGATTGCACCTATTCCTGGAATATTGTTGGTTTCTTGGCTAGTGTGTTTGGCTTCGTTTCTACTCTGAGGAGNCGGACTTCGCTCGCTTGTTAGCACAATGGTGGCTGATATCACCCCAGGGAGACCCCGAATTTGCTCCTCACACTCCCTGCGAACGAGTTCCATTTCCTTGGCCTGATCGGGGGTTATTTCAAGGGAGAACCCTATATTCCCATCCTTTATAATTATGTCCGATACAATTCCCAATTCGAACACCGACTTACCCGCTGATTGAACCATAATGGTTTTCAGGGAGTTAAGAATTATTTCGTTGGAAATGGCAGGCATGGTTGTATTTTCCTTATATAATTCAATATGTCTATCAGTTGTTTGTCGGAAATTATCGATTATTGTGCGGGTGGGTAAACTTTTTACTACGATACCATCGATCTTCAGTGTATGAAGGGTGACGANGTTTCAGAACTAACAATGAGGAACATAGCTTATGCCGTGGACCAATCAAGGTGGTGGCGGACCCTGGGGCCCGAGGGGCGGTAACGGGTCTGGAGGTGACAACGGGTCTGGTAACTGGGGATCGGGCGGCTCAGGTGGTGGGTCGCAGGGTCCTGATGTAGAGGAGTTGTTGCGTCGCAGTCAGGATAAATTGCGAGGCCTGTTGCCAGGCAATCTGGGCGGCCGTGGGTTTGCGTTAATTATTGTTCTTGTCATAGCTGTCTGGATGGGTTCGGGTTTTTATATTATTCAACCAGANGAGCAGGGGGTTGTATTAAGATTTGGCGAGTACAGTCAAACTAGTNANCCTGGCTTAAATTACCATTTCCCCTATCCAGTTGAGACGGTAAGGAAAATTCCTGTGCTAACTGTTCGGAGGGTGGAGATAGGCTTTCGGAGCGCTCCCACTAGCTCTCGTGGCGTGCCGGGGAGAAACTTTGACGATGAAAGTCTAATGCTTACCGGCGATGAAAACATAATCGACGTCAATTTTGTGGTCCAATGGGAGGTCAAAGATGCTGGCGCATTTGCTTTCAATATTAGAAATCCATCTCAGACGGTAAAAGATGCTACAGAGAGTTCAATGCGAGAAGTCATAGGGACCTCAGACCTTGAATCGGCCCTTTCTGAGGACCGCCAGGAAGTGGAACAGCGAACCCAAACCCTTCTGCAAAAGATTTTAGATGATTATGGATCAGGCATTCGCGTAAGGGAGGTGCTTTTGCAAAGNGCTGACCCACCACCGGCAGTGATCGAGTCCTATCGGGATGTTCAGCGGGCTAAGGCTGACCAAGAACGTTTAATAAACGAGGCCGATGCCTTTAAAAATCGGGTGGTGCCAGAGGCCCGTGGGCAAGCAGCCCAGATACGTGCAGAGGCGCAGGCTTACAAGGAACAGGTTGTGGCAAGGGCGGAAGGTGCGGCTCAGCGGTTTGTGGCGGTTTACGAGGAGTATCGTGATGCCAAAGTTGTTACCAAGCAAAGAATTTATCTGGAGACCATGGAAAAAGTCCTTCAGGATATGAATAAGGTTGTGATCGATAGTGGTCAGGGTGGGACAGGGGTAGTCCCCTACCTGCCGCTTCCGGAATTACAGAAACGTGCTGGCTCGTCCAGTTCGGCATCATCGGGAGATCAGCAATGAAGAAAAATATGGGGCTAATTGCTGTTGTGTTGGGAGGTGTGGCCGTCGTTATTACTCTGAGTGCAGCCTTCATAGTCGATCAAACGGAACAAGCTCTGGTTCTTCAGTTCGGGGAACCGAGGAGAGTAATTCAAGAACCAGGATTAAATTTCAAGACGCCATTTATTCAGCAGGTGGTGCGCTTNGATAAACGTCTTCTGGACTTCGATAATGCCCCTGAGGAGGTCATTGCCTCGGACCAGAAACGTTTGGTGGTGGATGCGTTTGTGAGGTATCACATTACAGATCCGTTGAAATTCTACCAAACGCTGNGGTCTGAAAGAGCTTTGCGCCAGAGACTCGGGTCAGTCGTTAACTCAACCCTGCGTGAAGTATTGGGATCCGTCCCCCTTAACCAGGTTGTATCGGAGAAACGTNGAGCCCTAATGTTGGAAATACGAGATGATGTGAGAACAAAGGCGGATGGGTTTGGTATCCGTGTTGAGGATGTGAGAATCAAACGAGCAGACCTTCCACCTCAAAATTCAGAAGCTATCTATCGTCGTATGCAGACGCAACGTCAGCAAGAGGCTGCAGAACTTAGGGCACAGGGTAGTGAAGAGGCGCAGAAAATCAGAGCGGAGGCTAACCGACTAAAAGTTGTTATAGTGGCCGAGGCGGAAAAGGAGGCGGAGATCGAGAGAGGTAATGGAGAGGGTGAGATGACCAGAATTTTTGCTGAGGCTTTTGGGCGTGACGCCGAATTCTTCTCCTTTTATCGTTCAATGCAGGCCTATGAAGCTGCTCTCGGCACTGATGATACAACCATGGTCCTGTCGCCTGACAGTGATTTTTTCAAGTATTTTGGTTCCCTATCTGCTCAGCAACCATTGGAGTGAGGACTTCGATGAACCGTTCTGAAGGTTTTCGAGAGTATGTGGGCTGACATAGCAACGATCCTGTGCCTAGTGATAGTTGTTGAAGGTCTTCTGTATGCTCTTTTCCCAACCCAGATGAAGAATTTCATGGTGCGGCTGGGTACTTACTCCAGTTCCGGGATCCGCAATTTTGGACTGTTAGGCGCCACCGCTGGGGTTTTTGTTATTTGGTTGATCCGAGGGTAGGGTTGTGGCGTACGTAATATTTAGGTGGCGACTTGAAAAAGGGGTGTATCTCCCTACTTAATTATTAGTTGTCGTAATTCGCGGATAAGAAATACAATGTCTTATGAAAACTGTGGTGGGAGTATCTCTTTGGATCATAAAATGGCGGGTATAACTGGAAATGTGAAACCAAGTGTGATCGGGGTGTTTATCCTATCTCTCTTTCCTATAAAATTAGTTGGATCACGTATTGTGCTGGTTGCCTCGTGTACATTGTTGGCTGCTTCTCAGTTGGCTTGGTCAACAGACGTGATGCCTCCGGATTTTGCGGATTTGTCCGAAGAGCTCCTGCCAGCTGTTGTTAACGTGGCAACNGCGCAGCAGGTTCAGCATCCACAAGCGGCTCCGCAGTTTCCTCCTGGATCCCCGTTTGAGGAATTTTTTGAGGAATATTTTGACCAAGATGGAAAACAACCACTGGAAAGAGGCGCTAAACCCAGGGCTACATCCCTGGGGTCTGGCTTTGTTATTAGTCCGGACGGATACATTGTAACCAATAATCATGTTATAGCGGGTGCGGATGAAGTAGTGGTGACCTTTTCGGACAATGTAACGCTCAAGGCTGAAGTCATTGGGCGCGATCCAAAGACCGATCTAGCTGTCTTAAAGGTTGAACCCGAGGAACCTCTAGTTCACGTGAATTGGGGAGATTCAGAGACGGCGCGTGTTGGTAACTGGGTTATCGCTATTGGGAATCCTTTTGGGCTTGGGAATACCGTTACTGCTGGAATTATTTCGGCCCGCGCACGTGACATAAACGCAGGGCCGTTTGATGATTTCCTCCAGACTGATGCCTCCATAAATCGTGGGAACTCTGGGGGACCACTTTTTAATATGGAAGGGCTGGTGATTGGAATTAACACAGCTATTTATTCTCCATCGGGGGGAAGTGTGGGAATTGGGTTTTCTGTTCCTTCCAATCTGGCACGTAACGTCATACACCAACTTCGGGAATATGGGGAGACGCGCCGCGGGTGGCTGGGTGTTCGTATTCAGACCGTGACAGAAGATCTAGCGGAAAGCTTAAATTTAGAGGATACAGGTGGCGCTCTAGTTGCCAGTGTGTCCCCAGATAGCCCCGCTAGTGAGGCTGGTCTCCAGGTTGGCGATGTTATTTTATCTTTTGACGACAAGGCAGTAGGTGCCATGAGGCGACTACCTCGTATTGTAGCGGAAACCCAAATCGATAAACCAGTGAAGGTGGAAGTTTGGCGAGATGGTGAAAGGGTCATGCTCGATGTAGTGGTTGGTAGGCTAGATGAGGGTCANCCGCAGGTGACGGCCGCCCCTAAAAACTCTGGGGACCCGGTAATCGAAGAACTTTCTAGACTCGGATTAACGATATCTAGCCTTACAGCAGAGGTTCGCAACCAGTTCAACTTAGATCAGGATATTCAAGGCGTAATGGTCGTCCGGGTGGACGGGTCCGGTCCGGCTGCTGAGAAGGGTATCCGGCCTGGGGATTTAATAATCGAGATCGCTCAGCGTAAGGTCACCTCTCCAGGAGAATTGTTGTCTGCCATTGAANCTGAGCGGGCGCAAGGCAAGGGTACCGTGCTTCTCCTTGTTGATCGGCAAGGAGATCTTCAGTTTGTGGCGGTCCGAATCTCTTCCGAATGATAGCCTCGTAGAGGGATTGTAAAGAAATACAAAGGTTATCCGGTGGTCTGTGCAAAAGCAATTATCATAGCGGGGCCTACTGCTAGCGGAAAGTCTGAGTTGGCCTTATATATAGCTGCAAATATCGGTGGGAAAATAATCAACGCCGATAGTATGCAGGTGTACAAAGAATTCCGAGTTTTAACTGCAAGGCCTACTCAAGCTGACGAAGCGCAGGCTCCCCACGGCCTCTATGGAAGTGTGCCAGTTGCGACTCCATTTTCTGTTGGGAAGTGGCTTGCCGAAGCTCACAAACAAGTTGAGATGGCTGTGCACAGTGGCCAAATACCCATTTTCGTTGGAGGTACTGGCTTGTATATCAAAGCATTGTTGGACGGTTTGGTTGCGATCCCCCCGGTTGGAGAGCAGATGCGTAACAAGGCGACTGAATTATATTCTTGCCTAGGAGCTGAAAAATTTCGGAGTGAGTTGGCAAAGAGGGACCCACAAAGTGCAACGACAATAAAAATTGGTGACAAACAAAGGATGATCCGAGCGTGGGAAGTTGTGGTCGGAACGGGTACTCCAATTTCTCANTGGCACCAGAAGAAGAGGACGGGACGCCTCGCAGGTCCCTCGTTCGTTATCAAAATCATTCCGGATCGTGCCTGGCTTTACACGGCGTGTGAACGACGGTTTGACCAGATGTTGGGGGCCGGTGTATTGGATGAGATCGCTGCTGTCCAAGCCTTACAGCTGCCTGCAACGCTGCCCGCTATGAATGCCATTGGATTTTGCGCACTTTCTAGGTATTTAGCAGGGCGCTCGTCACTTGCGGTATGTAAATCGATGGTAGGTCAGGCTACCCGAAATTTTGCTAAGCGACAGTATACTTGGTTTGGGCATCAACTGTCGGCGCATAGGGAATATACGGACGTAAATAGCGCGAAAATGGATCTCAATGGCCCGGTTGAGGAGTTTTTATTGACTGCATAAGGTTGGGGCTCTAGGCTTTCCATACTTTCAGGCAACCCAAATAGTTGGTAGAACATCGGGACTAGGGGCTGACCCCTGTCCGATTGAGGAACTGTCATGCAGTTAACAGGAAGCGAAATTATAGTAAAAACCCTTGTAGACCGGGGCGCAGATACCATTTTTGGGTATCCTGGGGGCGCAGTGTTGCCCATCTATGATGCTATTTTTAAGCAAAATGAGTTGCGACATATTCTTGTTCGTCACGAGCAAGCAGCCGTCCATGCTGCTGAAGGTTATGCTCGATCTACAGGAAAAGTAGGAGTGGTGTTAGTTACTTCTGGTCCGGGTGCCACCAACGCCGTCACTGGGTTAACTGATGCTCTGATGGACTCGATACCCATTGTTTGTTTAACTGGCCAAGTGCCTACCCATCTCATCGGTAACGATGCCTTTCAAGAGGCAGACACCGTCGGTATTACTCGTCCATGTACGAAGCACAACTATCTAGTTAAATCGGTAGATGATCTGTCGAAGACTATTACTGAAGCATTCTATGTGGCTGCTTCCGGTCGCCCGGGTCCAGTGGTTGTGGATTTGCCTAAGGATGTCGTGAACTCTCTGGCTGAGTACGAAAAGAATGAGGGTGTCGGAAGGAAAAGTTATAACCCTGTATCTAAAATAGATCAAAAATTAGTTAATTCGGCAGTTACTCTTCTGGCAGAATCNGAACGGCCAATAGTGTATGCAGGGGGTGGCGTAATTAACTCTGGGGTAGAGGCCACGGCGCTATTGACTAAATTTGCCAAAATAACTGGGGTTCCAGTGACTAATACCCTTATGGGTCTAGGTGCCTATCCAGGAAATGACCACCAATTTGTTGGTATGCTGGGCATGCACGGAACTTTTGAGGCCAATATGGCAATGCANGAATGTGACGTAATGTTTGCTGTTGGTGCTCGCTTTGATGACAGGGTAACTGGTCGTCTAGAGGATTTTGCGCCGCGTGCAAAGATAATCCACATTGATATAGATAGATCTTCCATTAACAAGAACGTNGCCGTTGATATAGCGTTGGTGGGCGATGCGGGTGTCATTTTGAATTCTTTGCTTAAAACCTGGGAAAAGCGAAAATGTGAAATGCGAAAGGAGCGGTTAAGTCAGTGGTGGNATGAAATTGAAAGCTGGAGAGCAAAAGACTGTCTAAAGTACTCTGACAGCTCCGTTAATATAAAGCCGCAGTTTGCTATTGAGAGATTGCATGCGCATACCAAAGATCGGGATGTTTTTTTCACTACAGAGGTTGGTCAGCATCAGATGTGGGCTGCGCAATATCTGAAATTTGATGAGCCCAATCGGTGGATGACTTCAGGTGGATTGGGGACTATGGGCTATGGATTTCCAGCGGCTACCGGGGTTCAGATTGCCCATCCTAAATCCTTAGTTATAGATGTGGCTGGTGAAGCATCATTCTTAATGAATATGCAAGAGTTGTCTACTATCAGGCAATATAGGCTTCCTGTTAAGGTATTTGTGTTAAATAACGAGTATATGGGCATGGTTCGGCAATGGCAGGAATTCTTTCATGGTGGTAGATATGCAGAGAGCTATACCGACTCGCTTCCAGATTTTGTTGCTTTAGCTGGGGCTTATGGCATCAAGGGGTTAAGAGCAACAAAACGAAGTGAGGTGGATGGGGTTATAGAAGAGATGATCAGCCATGATGGGCCGGTTCTAGCGGATATCGTAGTCGAAAAGATGGAGAATGTTTANCCGATGATTCCAGCTGGAGCAGGTCACCATGAAATGAAATTGGGTGCTGACGATAATGTTGCTCCTCAAACTAAAGAGGGTGCAGCTTTAGTATAGGCTTGGNGTGTGGGTGTTTTCTCTTTTGAGAGCATGACATATCAAAAGGCTACAAATAGATTTGATGTGTGAATTGTGTAAGGGAGTTTAATCGTTGAGCGGAGTTGAACGTCATACTATTGCGTGCATTGTAGATGATGAGTCGGGTGCTTTAGCGCGTGTGGTTGGTCTTTTCTCCGGCCGTGGATATAATATTGAGAGTTTGACGGTTGCTGTGGTCAATTCCAAGAAACAGCTTTCCCGTATTACTTTGGTGACAAGTGGAACACAAATGGTTATTGAGCAAATTAAGGCTCAACTAGGCCGTTTAGTTCCAATCCATCGGGTAATTGATCTTACTGATGAGGGTCCACACGTTGAGCGAGAATTGGCCTTGTTGAAGGTTTTGGGGGTAGGTGAGAAGCGTGTAGAGGCGCTTCGAATTGCAGATATTTTTCGGGCACGGGCGGTTGATAGCACTAGTGAGTCTTTTGTTTTCGAGCTGACTGGGACGACTGGGAAAGTGGATGCGTTTATTGAACTTATGGAACCCCTGGGACTGATCGAAATTGCTCGCACTGGGGTGGTAGGTATAGCACGCGGGGCCTCCTCGCACGATATTGGGAATTAAGTTTAGCTAAAAGGAGATTATCGATGCGCGTTTATTATGATCGCGATGCAGATATAAATTTGATCAAGTCGAAGAANGTTGTCATTATTGGGTACGGGAGCCAGGGACATGCACACGCCTCAAATTTGAGAGATAGTGGTGCAAAAAATGTGAAGATTGCTCTTCGAGAGGGATCGGCCAGCATGGCTAAGGCCGAATCCGCGGGTTTTGAAGTTCTGACAGTAACGGAGGCCGCTAAATGGGCAGATGTTATGATGATGGCCACCCCGGACGAGTTGCAGGCTTCGATTTATAAAGAACATCTTCATCCACACATGAAGGATGGAGCGGCATTAGTTTTTGCCCATGGCCTCAGCATTCATTTTGGTTTAATTGACCCCCGGAAGGACCTTGATATCTTTATGGTTGCCCCGAAGGGCCCGGGACACACTGTGCGTAGTGAATTTGAACGTGGTGGCGGTGTACCCTGTCTTTTAGCGGTCCACAAAAACATTTCAGGTAACGCAAGTGAAATAGGTTTATCGTACGCATCGGCTATAGGCGGTGGTCGGGCGGGTATCATCGAAACCAGTTTCAAGGAGGAATGTGAAACAGACCTTTTTGGTGAGCAGGTAGTTTTGTGTGGCGGCTTGACAGCCTTAATTACGGCTGGTTTTGAAACTTTGGTTGAGGCTGGGTACGCNCCGGAAATGGCTTATTTTGAATGTTTGCATGAGGTTAAGCTGATTGTCGACCTTATCTATGAGGGTGGCATTGCTAATATGCGATACTCTATTTCCAATACGGCTGAATATGGTGACCATACTAGAGGTCCACGGGTTGTAGATGGCGCAGTTAAGGAAAAAATGAAGGGCATATTAGAAGACATTCAAACTGGAAAATTTGCTAGGGAGTGGGTTTTAGAGTGTGGTGCGGATCAACCGAGTTTTAAGGCAATGAGACGTCGCGCCGCAGAGCATCCTATTGAGGAGGTGGGGGAGCGTTTGCGGGCTATGATGCCNTGGATCACTGAGGGGGCGTTGGTCGATAAATCCAAAAATTAGCTGGCAGGATGTTGGGGCAATCTTTTCTTTGATTGGACAGCTTCTCTGATCCTGAGCCTCTGAGCCGATTTTACTGAGTCACATAGGATAGTGTAAACATCTACTGTACTCTACAAAACNACCTCANTTGATGGATGTTGTCTCCACATTGGATAGCCTTCAAACATTGCGCGGAATCCACTTTTGGAGGCATGTCTGCTTATCCGGCTGTTGCCGCTTGTCCTGGAGCTATGCTACATTCGAGAAAGTATGCAGTTGATGTGCCCATGTTGGGGTAGGAGCGCCGTGGCAGGTGAGCTCTATCCCGAGTAGCGGAGATAGTTTGGCCATGAGTGGTATTCGAAAGGGCGCTGCCCCTGAAAATGGATCTTCCAATGAGGTAGGAGTGGATTTGGAGCAGGTGGTCATTTTTGATACCACTATGCGGGATGGTGAGCAATCTCCTGGTGCCTCAATGACCCTCGATGAAAAACTTGAAATAGCGATTCTTCTTGAGGAAATGGGAGTGGATGTTATTGAGGCAGGCTTTGCCATAGCTTCGAAAGGTGATTTTGAGGCAATCAACGAGGTTTCCAAGGTTGTAAAAAACTCAGTGGTAGGGAGTTTAGCGCGTTCTGGAATTGCTGATATAGATCGCGCCCACGAGGCATTGACCCACGCTAGGCGTAGGAGGATACATACTTTTATCGCTACGAGCGAAATGCACATGCGCCACAAATTACAAATGGAACCGGAGGACGTTCATCAGGCTGTGGCTGATAGTGTCAGGCGTGCCCGCAATTATTGTGATGATGTGGAGTGGAGCCCTGAGGATGCAACCCGAACGGATCATGATTTTCTTTGCAGGACCGTTGAAACGGCGATTAGTTGTGGCGCCCGAACCATAAACATACCCGATACGGTCGGGTATACCATGCCCGATGAGTTTACGGCCCTGGTTAGTATGTTGAGAAACAGGGTGCCTAATATTGATAAAGCTATACTATCGGTTCATTGCCACAATGATCTCGGGATGGCCGTTGCTAACTCACTTGCGGCAGTAAAAGCAGGGGCTCGCCAAATTGAGTGCACTATTAATGGCTTAGGTGAAAGGGCTGGTAATGCTGCCATGGAGGAAATTGTAATGGCATTAAGTACCAGGAATGATTTATTGCCATACAGTACGAATATTCAGACTGAAAATATTATGAAGGCGTCGCGGTTGGTGTCGGCGGTAACTGGATTTGTTGTTCAACCAAATAAGGCTGTCGTTGGAGCCAATGCTTTTGCTCACGAAGCGGGCATTCATCAGGATGGGATGCTGAAACACACAGGTACCTATGAAATTATGACGCCAGAGTCAGTTGGCCTTAGTAAATCCAGCTTAGTTATGGGGAAGCACTCTGGCAGGCATGCATTTAAGAAGAAGCTTGGTGAGCTTGGCTATGAGCTGGGTGATAATGCTCTGAATGATTCCTTTGCGCGCTTTAAGAATTTGGCTGATAAGAAAAAAGAGATTTTTGATGAAGATTTGATTGCCTTAGTCGATGATGCAGTGGCCCGACGTAACGAGAGAATCCGGGTCAATCGTCTACATCTGAGCTGCGGCACAGAAACTCGGCCAAAGGCCGAGTTAGAACTTGAGATTGATGGTGTGAGTGCATCTACAAATGCTGAAGGTGACGGTCCAGTGGACGCAGTCTTTAAGTGCATCGGGCAGCTCTTCCCGCATCAAGCTCAACTGCAATTGTTCCAAATTCAAGCTGTTACAGAGGGCACAGACGCCCAAGCTGAAGTAGTTGTGCGGTTGGAGGAAAATGGACGTTCCGTAAATGGTCATGGTGCGGACACCGATACGATGGTGGCAAGTGCTCGGGCCTATGTTAATGCATTGAATAAATTGCTTGTGAAGCGTGGTAAGTCGGCACCAGCTGCGCTTTCCGCCTAACATTACGTTGGTGATTTGGAAAGAGCTGCTTGCTGCTAAGCAGAGATTATTAGTGTTGGGAACATCATTAAGGGCAAATAGCGAAGAGTTAGGGTAGCACTATGTTTTCACGTTTACTTGGAATGATGTCCGTTGATATGGCGATTGATTTGGGTACTGCCAATACACTGGTCTATGTAAAAAATCAGGGCGTGGTCTTAAATGAACCTTCTGTGGTGGCAATCATTGATAATAGGGGCAGGAAAAAGGTCTTGGCGGTTGGCCAGGAAGCCAAAGATATGTTGGGCCGGACCCCTGGAAACATTGAGGCTATANGGCCTCTTCGAGATGGTGTAATTGCAGATTTTGAAGTTGCCGAGGAAATGATTAAGCATTTTATAAGCAAGGTTCATAATCGGCGNACCTTTGTGAGTCCGCAGATGGTCATTTGTGTTCCCTCTGGCTCGACGGCAGTGGAAAGGCGGGCTATTCAAGAGTCTGCAGAAAGTGCTGGAGCTCGGCGCGTTTTCTTGATTGAGGAACCGATGGCTGCGGCCATTGGCGCCGGTTTGCCAGTTACTGAGGCTACGGGATCCATGATAGTTGATGTAGGTGGAGGTACAACTGAGGTGGCAGTGCTTTCCTTGGGAGGCATAGTGTTTGCCCGNTCTGTGCGGATCGGTGGAGATAAAATGGATCAAGCAGTCATCGCCTATATCCGCCGTAATCATAATTTGCTTGTGGGGGAGAGTTCTGCGGAACGGATAAAACAGCAAATCGGCAGTGCTTGTCCTCCGGAGGATGGCAATGGTCAAGAGATGGAAATAAAGGGACGGGATCTTATGAATGGGGTTCCCAAGGAAATATTGATCAATGAACGCCAGGTTTCTGATAGCTTAGCAGAGCCTGTAGGAGCAATTATTGAGGCTGTCAAAAATGCCTTAGAGAATACAGCGCCGGAATTGGCTGCCGATATAGTTGAAAAGGGTATCATGTTGACTGGAGGTGGGGCCCAGTTGAATAATTTGGATTTAGTCCTTCGGAATGCCACTGGATTACCAGTTTCAATAGCAGAGGAGCCACTAACAAGCGTGGTGCTTGGGACGGGACGTACTCTGGAGGAGATGCGGGCTTTGAGACAGGTGTTGCAGTCTGCCTATTGAACTGAAGCGCCACTGGAGTTGGATTCGTAGTTTGGTGTCTTGATAGGAGCATTTGACAAGGTTAATGCCATCGCTTGGTAAGAAATATGCATTACAGATGGGTTTGCCACTTCAGGCGGAAAACCCTCAGCTTGGTGCCATAGCCCTTATAGTTCTCTCGTTATCAATTATGAGTTTCGGACGGTTTGAGGCTGACATGGTAGAGAGGCTGCGGGTTGGTATTTCAGATTCCGTAACGCCGACCNTTGTGGCTCTGTCTGCCCCCGTGGAGGCGCTTCGTGATATTGGAGTCACTTTTGTAGGCCTTACCTCGCTTCGGCAAGACAATGTGAGGCTTAGGGAATCTGTTATGAGATTGCAACGCTGGCAGACTGTTGCCCATTCTCTTTCTCAAGAAAATGAGTCCCTGAGAGAGTTGCTGCATTATAGAGATATACCCTGGCCCAGTTATATTTCTGCGAAAGTTATAGCGGCCTCTGGTAATTCCTTTGTTAGGGCTGTGTTAATTTCGGCGGGGTATAGCGATGCGGTTAAAGCAGGCCAGGCAGTGATGGCTGGCCCTGGCCTTGTTGGAAGAGTCGTTGAAACAGGCGCGAGATCTTCCAATGTTTTGCTATTAACCGATCTAAACTCGCGTATTCCAGTTATAGTGGGGGAGCAAGCAAAGCGCGGGATATTAGCTGGTGATAATACAGATATCACCCATTTGGACCTCTTATCAGGGACCATGGGTGTTGAGGTTGGAATGAGGGTTACCACCTCGGGGCATGGGGGTAAGTTGCCGCCTGGCGTTCCAATAGGCCGTGTTTCTGCCATAAATGGGGAACGGATAACAGTTCAGCCATTTGTTGATTTTTCGCGGCTAGAACANGTTGTGGTTGCAGCATGGTCTTTGGAAGGCGTGCCGAATGTCACGGGATCGGGGGTATCAAGTAAAAAAGTTGAGGGAGAGAGAGCCAAACCGAAGAAGGTTTCAGCGGTTGAAAGATGAAATTCGGCTCGGCTCAGCTTCGACAAAGAATCGAACGTGGTTTGCAGATAACGATACCTTCGGCAATTACGTTTGTTTTGGTGCTACTTACAGTGATACCCTATGGGGTGCCCGAGCTTAATAGGACTATGCCACTTCTGCCCCTAATTGCTATTTTTTTTTGGTCCATACATTGCCCTACCCTTTATCCAATTATTTTTAGTTTTTTTCTTGGATTNTTGCAGGATGCTGTGGGTGGGACGCCGATTGGTTTCTCTTCCGCTATCTATTTAGCCATGCATGCTTTAGTTGGATATCAACATACTTTTTTTTACGACAAAAACTTTTTGGTCTTGTGGTGTGCTTTTTCGGTTTTAAGCGGACTAATTGTGTTTCTAGGTTATATAGTGTTAGTGGTTTTTCACTTAGCTTTTCTTCCAGTGACACCTATTGTGATGCAGTTGTTTGTGACAATAGCAATCTATCCATTGGTTACCCGTTTTCTCCAGGGTGTCATGAGACACATTATGCGTAGGGTATAGAAACGGAATTAGTTCTTTGCAGCAATTTGAGTTAAATAGAATAAAGGTGTTTAACAGAAGATTGGTATTTCTGGGGGCCGCAAAGGCTGCAATGCTATGTCTAATAGGGGGGCAGCTATATAATCTCCAAGTATTGCAGAGCCAAAAATACTTGAGGAAGGCGGATGAGAACCGCATAAGCATTCGTGTGTTACCCCCCCGACGGGGCCGTATCTTGGATAGAAATGGCCGTGTTTTAGCCGACAACAAAGTAACATACCGCTTGGTATTGGTGGCAGAGCAGAGCGGGGATGTTGAAAGGGTTCTGGATGCTCTTTCGTCTATAGTTAGTATATCTGAAACCGAAAGAAGCCGCATTTTGCTGGATGTCAGACAAAGACGTTCGTTTATTCCAGTGACCATTCGGCGGCATTTAGCATGGTCTGAGGTGGCCCAAATTGAGATGGATGCCCCATATCTTCCAGGGGTATCAGTAGAGGCGGGAGAATCCAGGCATTACTTGATGGGCTCATCTTTTGCTCACGTCATTGGTTATGTAGGAGCAGCCTCCAAGAGCGATGCCCTTGCTGATGCGGTGCTGGAGGTGCCTGGTTTTAGCGTTGGGAAATTCGGGGTCGAGAAGGGCTATGAATCCTCCTTAAGGGGGCGCTCGGGAAATATTCAAGTTGAGGTAAATGCCCACGGGCGTGTGATACGCGAATTGCAACGGGAAGAGGGAGTCTCGGGGAATGACGTATTGTTAACTCTTGATGCGACTTTGCAGGAGTTTGTTGCGCAAAGACTCGGCGCAGAAAGTGCTTCGGCAACACTCTTAGATGTTAAAACTGGGGAGTGTTTGGCCATGGTATCCACTCCGAGCTTTGATCCTAATATTTTTGTTGAGGGTTTTAGTGAGCGTCAATGGAAAGATATCATAAGCAACCGTAGGAGTCCTTTAAGCAATAAGGCTGTGTCCGGTCTTTATCCNCCAGGTTCAGTGTTTAAATTGGTTGTNGCTGCTGCGGCTCTTGAGTATGGGGTTAGCAACCCCCGATTTGAGGTGGATTGTGAGGGTCACGTCCAGCTGGGAAACCGGGCTTTCCATTGTTGGAAGAAAGGAGGGCATGGTATCTTAGGTTTGTCTCAGGCTATCGCCCAGTCTTGTGATGTTTATTTCTATAATCTGGCCTTAAAAGTTGGGGTTAACCGAGTGGCTGAGATGGCAAGAAGGTTGGGCTTGGGTGAATTATCAGGTTTAGATTTACCGGGTGAGAAGGCTGGACTTATTCCGACCCCAGACTGGAAACGTGCCATGTATGGCGATCCATGGCAGAAAGGCGACACCTTTAATACTGCGATAGGACAGGGATATGTCTTAACCACCCCACTGCAATTGGCAATTATGACAGCACGGCTGGTAAATGGTGGTCTTTTCATAAAACCTAGATTGGTTAAATCTTCCGGTACTGGGCACGATGGTAAGGTAAGATCCCCGGAGGCAGTACCTAAGATAGAAATTTCTGCTGAAACCCTATCAGTGATAAAGGAGAGTATGTTTGAAGCTGTTAACAGGGTGAAGGGCACTGCTTATAAGGCGAGAATCAAGGAGGTGCCTTATATGATGGGAGGTAAAACGGGTACCATACAGGTACGCCGAATTACTGCGGTCGAGCGGGCCGAAGGTATCGTTAAGAATGAGGACCGTCCATGGGAGCACCGAGACCACGCTTTATTTGTTGGATATGCTCCTGTGGAAGATCCAAAATATGCGGTTGCAGTGGTTGTCGAGCATGGNGGAAGTGGTTCCTCTATTGCTGCTCCGATGGCCCACGATATATTGTTGCGCGCCCAAGTGATGTTCTCGGGTTATCAATCTCAGGCGACTTTCATTGATGGCTGCAAAGTTATCGATTTTTCCTAAGAATGGTAGANCTCCACTCACGACTGAATCCAAGCAGAGCCAATATTCTAGAGAAATTTACCCGTATGAGCTGGGGGTTGCTAATTTTAATCGTGCTTATAGCAAGCATCGGATTTGCTATGCTGTATTCTGCCGCGGGGGGAGATGTTGATCCTTGGGCTAAGCGCCAGTTAATTAGATTTATTTGTGGGCTTGGGCTGGTCTTCATTGTGTCGCTTTNGGATATAAGATTTTGGATGCGATCTGCTTATTTTTTCTATGCAGCCGCGTTAGGTGCTCTTATTCTCGTCGAAGTCTACGGCTTGATTGGTATGGGTGCTCAGCGTTGGTTAAACTTGGGGTGGCTCCAGATACAGCCCTCCGAAATTATGAAGATAGCTTTAATCTTAGTTCTTGCGGCTTACTTTCATGGTAGGACTCTAGAAGAGCTAAAGAAGATTAGATATATGCTGGTCCCGTTAGCCATGGTTGTTGTGCCAATGNTTTTAGTTTTGCGGCAACCGGATTTGGGTACNGCGGTAATGCTAGGCCTTGGAGGCGCAGCGGTTTTTTTTGTGGCTGGGGCAGCACTAAGGTACTTCGCTATAGGCGTTGCTATGGCATTGGCTGGTATTCCAGCAGCATGGCCATTTTTGGAGATATATCAGCAAGAACGAATTCTCACCTTTCTCAATCCAGATGCTGATCCTCTCGGCGCTGGTTACCACATAATTCAGTCAAAAATAGCTCTGGGATCTGGCGGGTTGTTAGGACGTGGGTACATGCAAGGTACCCAAAGCCACCTTAACTTTTTGCCAGAACATCAAACTGATTTCATCTTTACAATGTTGGCGGAGGAATTTGGTATGGTTGGGGCCTTAGCCCTGATAGGTTTATACACAGCTATCTTTATATATGGCCTAATTATCTCGGCTCGATGCAGCAACCATTTTGGCCGATTGTTAGCGGCAGGACTAACAACAACATTGTTTTTGTACGTATACATAAATATAGCTATGGTGATCGGCATCATTCCTGTGGTGGGGGTTCCGCTCCCACTGATATCGTACGGGGGTAGCGCCATGATGACAGTGCTTTTTGCTGTTGGTTTATTGATGTGCGTATTTGTCCATCGGGATNCCCAGATTGGGCGAGTAAAGGCCCGTGAGCTCTGGTGATTTATAAATTTTCCTCCTGAGGAGGGGCTGTTTGTTCAACTGTACAGATGATAGTTTGATGGAGACATAATGAGGCTCAAAGATAAGGTNGCACTGTTAACAGGCGCGGCAGCAGCTCTGGATGGTGAGTTAATGGGTTTTGGGGGTGCAGTAGCGCATCGTTTCTTGCGGGAAGGGGCTAAAATTATTCTCACAGATATACGGAATGAACTTGGGGAGAAGTCCGCCGCAAGTCTTCGGAGTCAAGGGTATGAAGTTATCTACACAAGTCTTGATGTTACGAGTGGGAATGCGTGGAACCAGGCCATAGAGGTGGGCTTAAATTTTTTTGGCCATATTGACGTTCTATTTAATAATGCTGGAGTGGCCTTGCCNGCTAAAATTGAGGATATGACTGAGGATACATGGGATAGAGAATTAAATATTCATGCCAAAGGAGTGTTCCTTGGTACTAGAGCAGTGATACCTGTGATGCGAAGAGGGGGCGGTGGTTCGATTATAAACACCTCATCTATCATGGGTATTGTTGGAAGTCCCCGTGCTCCAGCATACTCAGCTGGAAAGGGTGCAATCCGCTTATTTACTAAATCAGCTGCGTTGCAATACGCCAAGGAGAATATAAGGGTAAACTCTATCCATCCTGGCTATGTGGTAACTCCGTTAACCGATAAAATTTTTGCTGATCCAGGTGTGAACAAAGAGTTAGTTAAACAAACTCCTATGGGTCGTTTGGGGACGGTGGAAGACATTGCAAATGGCGTTTTATTTCTGGCCTCCGATGAATCTAACTGGATGACTGGTTCGGAACTTGTAATAGACGGCGGGATGACGGCCCGGTGAAATAAAGNATTTCGTAGGTATGCCTGATTTTGACAGGGCAACTTGTTGAGACGGTATCTTTGAAGCGAGCTTAGGTATGACCAAGATTACTTTAGAACACGCCCTCATGGCGGAGGTTGAGGCGAGACAATTTGTAAAGCAAAAACCTGTGCGCCTGGGTAGTCGTATTATGGATCCCAAGGCGCAAATCGTCGCTGAGTTTGTACAATCTATTCGGGTGCCTGGATATTTTCCTCCTATAAAGGAGTTGCGCCAACAGTTAGTCCGGGCGGTGCAATTGCTTGATGAGAAGCCGGTTTTGCTAGGTAGGAAGGAGGATATCAAAATTCCCTGTAAGTTTTCTGACCTTTCAGCGCGAGTGTATGCCGTTGAGCAAAATGCATCTAATCTGCTCCCAGTTCTATTATATTTTCATGGTGGTGGCTGGGTGCAAGGTGATTTGGATACCCACGATGGATTGTGTTCTCGGTTAGCGCTAGCATCTGGTGCTATGGTCGTCGCTCTTGATTATAGATTAGCACCGGAAAATAAATTTCCTGCTGCTGTAGATGACTGTTTTTCTTGTTTCCAATGGCTGATTACGGAGGGCAAAATTATCGGAGCTGACCCCAAAAGAGTTGCCATTGGGGGTGATTCGGCGGGGGGAAATTTGGCTGCAGTGGTGTCACAGATGGCTGGGAAGGCTGGTTCTAATAAACCGGTATTTCAATTGCTTCTGTACCCTGCGACCGATCTCGAATTCAAAACGCACTCACATATTGAGCGTAAGAACGATGAGTTTATCCCCCACGATCGAATGGAATGGTATCTCGAGCAATATCTCAATAGTCCACAAGAAAAAAAAGATTATCGGGCTTCGCCAGGAATTAATCCCGACTTACGTGGCCAGCCACCATCTTTAGTTATTGTTGGAGGCTTTGACCCCTTACGAGACGATGCACGATTGTATGCAGATAGCTTAAGTAACGCGGGAGTAGATGTAGTGTTTCACGAATATACGGGGCAAATTCACGCTTTTATGACCTTAACTAAGGCGATACCGACTGGGTTAGTGGCAATCAGGGAAACCGCGGATTATATGAGGAGGCGTTTCACACTGACTTAGGCTATAATTTGGTAGTTTGCACTGGGGGCCGGGTGGAAAGATTTCCCGGTGGTCCAGAGGAAAAACTAAAGAAAGGAAATCTTGATCAATGTCATTAGTTCATATCGTCGCGGTAATTACGGCCCATTCNGGAAAACGCGAGGAAATTCTCTCTACCTTTAAGAAAAACGTGCCTCTGGTTCATCAGGAAGATGGCTGTATTGAATATGGTGCGGTAGTCGACACTGAAAACGTAGGTCCCTTTCAGACTAAGTTGGGGGAGGATACGTTTTTCGTTATAGAAAAATGGGAGAGCTTAGATCACTTGATGGCTCATGCGGCCTCAGATCATATGAAGAGTTATGCGGCTAAGACCAAGGAGTTGATAGCAAGTCGTCAGATACATGTTTTATCTGCTGCATAGGGTGGATTGGGTTTGGTGGATTAAATGGAGTTTTTGGCTCTTGGTTGAAAACCTCTCTAGTGCTACACAAACGAGATTGTGAGTGGCATTGGTTAGTTAAACCCACTTTCGTAAAACTGGACCTTCCTGAGGTCTTGGGGCGATTAGCTCAGTTGGTAGAGCAGCTGACTCTTAATCAGCGGGTCAAGGGTTCGAGTCCCTTATCGCCCTCCAT
>PBWV01000030.1 GCA_002728255.1 Rhodospirillaceae bacterium
CACTCGCGCAGTTCAGGAGGTTTTGCTCCAACAAGTTCTACATTCACATCACATAGGCGACCCGCAATAGTTGATTTAAAAATTCTAGGATTGGGCAAATAGGAAAAAATGCGTATACCTGCCATTTGGGAGTCCCCGTTTGTTTTTTAAAATTGTATCATGGCTCATAGGCGGGTCAGGAGAAAGAATGAATGACAAAAATAGATAAAATAGAAACTACGCTATACCGCCTTCCCTTGCCTGAAGCGGTAGAGGCCGCTTCTTCAGGTGTCATGGCTGATATAGATATGGTGATGGTCCGAGTCTGGGATAGCGATGGAGCCCAAGGATGTGGCTATAATCCATTGTTTTCCGGCCAGGGCTCCGCGTTAGTGGAAATCATCAATAACGTTTGTACAGAGATTGTTTTACAGGAGGACCCCTCACGGATCGAGTGGATATGGCATAAGATGTGGCGCCGGCTTCACTATGCAGGTCGCGGGGGACCTGTTAGCTTCGCGATAGCGGCGGTCGACACTGCCTTGTGGGACCTTAAAGCCAACTCTCTCAACCTACCGCTTTGGCGATTGCTCGGGGGTTTTAATCCAGAAGTTAAAGCCTACGCAGGCAATATCGACCTCAACTTTCCCATTGATAAACTTCTTGATGGAGCCGATAAAAGCCTCAGCGATGGCCACACATCCATTAAAATGAGGCTAGGCAAACCTAGCTTGAAAGAAGACTTGTCTCGTGTTGAAGCTATGCGAGCCCACATAGGAACAGATATTGAATTAATGGCTGATGCCAACGAAGCCTGGAGGCCTGATCAGGCATTGCGAGCTCTCAGAGCACTACGAGAATTTGATTTGGTATGGGTTGAAGAACCGATACAGCCAGATAATTTTGCAGCCTATGCCCATCTGCGAAATAATGGGGGGGTTCCTTTATCAGCTGGAGAAAATCTTCACACCTTGGCCGAATTTGCAGCGTTGATATCTGCTGGGGGGATCGATTTCCCCGAGCCTGACCTGGCCACATGCGGAGGCATCACCCCTTGGATGAAGATCGGCCATTTGGCAGATGCACATGGACTGCCCGTAACTTCGCACGGGGTCCATGACATCCATGTTCACTTATTAGCTGCATCACCCAACAATGCCTACCTCGAAGTTCACGGCTTTGGCATGAATCCGTATATTGAACATCCTCTTGTTGTAAAAAATGGCATCGCGACAGCCCCTGATCGCCCCGGCCACGGGATGGAGTTCAATTGGTCATTGTTGGAAAAGTTCCGGCTTAATTAGAACAGGACAGGCGCTTTATTGTTTAATATCGAAATATTTGCTACCGAGCTAGCGAACAGATTGAAAGGAGTAGTGCAGATATGAGCAAAAAAGTTTGCCTTATTGCGGGCGTAGGACCGGGCACTGGAATGGAATGCGCGAGCCGCTTTTCTAGAGGTGGTTACCAAGTGGCTATGTTGGCCAGAGATAAAAAACGGCTCAATTCTTTAGAAAAAGAGATTAAGGATTCTCATGGTTATGAATGCGATGTCTCAGATCTGGAGCAGTTGGTCGCAACGCTTAAGCAAGTAGCAAAGGATCTCGGAGATCCAACCATCCTAATCCATAACGCTGTGGCAGGAAATATAGATGGAGGCGGCGCAAGCAGATTCATGGAAAGTGATCCCGCAAGATTAGAGCGCAATTTTCGGGTGAACACTACATCTCTCCTTTACATGGCTCGAGAATTGGCGCCTGCCATGGTAGAAGCTGGCGAAGGCGCAATTGTTGTTACAGGAAATACATCTTCCACACGCGGTAGTGCCAACTTCGCCTACTTTGCACCGACCAAGGCCGCTCAAAGAATACTCGCCGAAGCAATGGCTCGAGATTTGGGGCCAAAGGGTGTGCATGTAGCCTATATTTTGGTGGATGCGGCAATAGATACCCCTCGAACACGACCCATATTTGCCCCAGAAAAACCAGATGAATACTTTTGCAAGCCTTCAGCAATTGCTGATGAGGCTTATCACGTTGCCCATCAAGATCGCTCTGCTTGGTCCTTTCTGGTGGAACTCAGGCCTGATATCGAGAAATGGTAATTCTTAATAAATCCAGAAAATAGGATAGACAGAAGGAGCTGGAAGAATGCGTAATTGCCTTATAACAGGAACGAGCTCGGGGATAGGCTATGCAACCTCCCTTCGCTTAGCGCGCGGAGGTTTCCACGTCCATGCAGCGATGAGAAACCTGGAAAAAGCCGGCCAACTAAAAACTGTAGCAGAATCAGAGGGGCTGCCCATATCCTTCCATACATTGGATGTAACCGAGCAGGATTCAATTAATAGAGTAGTTGCAGACATAAATTCCGACCACGGCAAAATAGACTGCCTGATTAACAATGCCGGGCTCTCAAACGCTTGCCCCTTGGAGCTTTACCCCGAGGACGAACACCGGGCCCTTTTTGAAACCAACTACTGGGGACCAGTCCGACTAATCCAGGCGGTGCTCCCCGGCATGCGTGATCGCCAAGATGGGGCCATCGTTAATATTTCTTCCATACTTGGGAAAGTTGCAGTAGTAAACCAAGCTGCCTACTGCGCTTCCAAATTTGCAGTGGAAGCGTTCAGCGAGTCACTGGCCTTGGAAGTTGCCCCCATGGGCATCCGCGTAGTAATCATTGAACCAGGAGTGATAGCAACACCAATTTTTGAGAAAACTCCTATTCACTATGACAAGGGATCGCCATATCGCCAAGCTATGCGGCAAGGGGGTAGATTTTACAAATCATCTATTCCACAAGCCACCCCTGCCGATGAACTCGCAGAAACCATCTGGACATCTTTGACAACTAAGAAGCCGCGGTTACGTTGGTTNCACGGGCATGGCGAAAGCCTAGTGAAACGCCGACCAAATNTTTCTGATGAAGACTACATTGCAATTAGCTTGCTCGATGATGATGCNTACAATGNNCGNTTTAAGGAACTTTTTTCTATCAACCTAGCACCAAGGAATACATAACAAANAAAAGATCTGACCCTTTATCTGGAANCGGCAAAAAGGATGTCAGAATAAGANAANAGTACAATGCTACGAGGAGTAGGCCGTAAATCGCATCCCNCCCAACTTGCCGGCCTCTATAAGCTGAATGAAAATTCNATAAGCCTCTATGAATTCCTCAAACCTACTTAGCCCGAAGGCCTCCCCTGCTTCCTTACTTTTTGATTGATACATTTTATATCTCTCNGGCAAAATTTTCGCCCACCAGCTGGATAGGTCCTCTGTCTCTAAAGAGTTAAAACCAGCCCCAACAATATAGTTTCTATACTCGCCCTCTGTATGAANGCCCAGAGCAGCCATTCCATCGCGAAGAATAACCTGATCACGATTAGATAAAGTCGACGCTGCCACCCAATCGGTAAAAACCATTCGGCCCTTCGGCCTGAGTACTTTTCGGCAGTTTCTGAACAGGGATTCCTTATCCAATATGTGGAGAAANCCTTCCTGNCTCACTACATGAGTAAAGNTATTCTCCGCGAGCGGNATGAGGCTGGCATCACCACAAANAAAGGAAACCGTATTCTCNAGCCCAACCCATCGAGTTAACCGCGCTGCGGACAAGGTCCGNGTTTTATTTATATCCAACCCGAGCACACAGCAGCCATAACNTTCAGAAATGTAGCGAGCAGGNCCACCCATGCCCGAGCACACATCTAGAACCATCGATTTAGCCGAAAATTGGGCCTTCTNNGCTAATTCCTCAACAGCCTTAAGGCCGCCATAATGATCCTGATCATACGGAAACAAATCGCTTGGCACCAAACCCTCAATTTGTTTCCCCTCTCGTACCAATGCCGCCTTTATCGATGATTCATTAATCGGGTGCTCATTAACAAACGTAAGAAGATCTACCACATGCTTTTCTCACCTTGGATCACCAATCTTCTATTCGTGCATGACGACCGAAGAAGCCACATTTGACCTTCATTGAGCTGTCTATCTTCTACACTATGCACTAGCTAGAAACAGCCCCTCTGAACAGGCGGACTTATAAACTTCTGTCCTCCAAAGCCCTGACAATGCAACCATTAATCAACCAATTACCATCGGGCTGCAACTCCATTGGATACTGGGCGAGCCAAGTTTCGCCCAAGTCATCGGAGATGATAACACCTTGAATCAAAATTCCCTTTACTTCAGCCAGTTGGAGAAACTCCGATCTCCGAGCATTGTATACCTCGGGCCAAAATTTCCGAACCATCGAGAAAAACCGGGTTGGGGTCCGAAACTTATTCTGTATGTATGGAGAGGCGTAGGAAAAAGCTTTTTCGGCATCCTTAGAATGAAATGCTTGCAACTGGGCGCCTATTATTTCCCGTATCTGTAGTCGATCTTCCTCCCCCACATACTGGAAACGTTTGACCTCCGCATGGCTAACATCCGTGAGCCCGCTGGCCGCCAACACCAAAAGTACAGCTACAAGGATTTTCATGGCATTTATATCTCCGTTAGTCTTGTCCCATCCAAGCCAGCGCACCACTCCCAGTGTAACATGCGGACACACAGCACTCCATATACGCATAAAGTGCCCTGTTTGGTTCTCTTTGGCCCTATTCAGCCGCAGCCCTAAAAAACTTGATGCAATAATTACGATGAAATGTGGCAGATATATGTCGGCTTCCTTCCCATAAGATCAACCTCAGGAAACCTTCAGAATTAACATATGTCACCAGATTATTGAGAAAATACAACCCGATGCAACGACAGAAAATCGGGTTCTTTGAGCAATTCCTAGCTCAACCCAATTTCCAAGCAACGGCGCACCAGCGATCCTTTATAAAACCAAAAGTGGGAAAGGGTAGCGACCAAAATTTTTACGCAGGTGCCCCTATATCGATATCCNCCANNCCACTCTNNCCAAAGAATGGCGTCCCCAGGGGGACTCGAACCCCCGTTTCCGGCGTGAGAGGCCGGTGTCCTAGGCCACTAGACGATGGGGACCACAGCATCCCTTCTTTTAATGCGCCGACCCAATTCAGGCAAGGCCATAACGATCATAGGAATAATTTCTAGGCTAGGAGACGCGCTGCCCGAACAAAATCATCAATCTCTTCTTTCTGCACACTATACGAACACATGAGCCGCACCAGACCCGCTTCTCCTGGCCAACGGTGAAATAAATATCCTTCCGCCAATAGACCCTTCAGCATCCTTTCCGGCAGGCGCGCAAAAACCGCATTCCCCTCAACCTTATAAATAACTTCCACACCACACAGGTCCATCAAACCGTCTCTTAGCCACTTAGCAGCTAAGTTGGCATGGGACGCTAACTCTAACCACAGCCCGTCGTCGAGATAGGCGAGCAGCTGCGCCGACACAAAACGCATTTTACTTAAGAGATGCCCTCCCCGCATTCTTTGGCGCCCAAATTCTTTGGC